>JBDSBS010000811.1:0-7394 GCA_039921435.1 Planctomycetota bacterium
GGCAAGTCGACGCGGCGAATGCGCACGAGCCCTGAGCCGACCACGACTTCGCCGGGCACGTGCCTCGCCAGATCGACACCGGCCGCCCGGCCGGCTTCGCACAGTCTCTCGGCTTCGCGATTGCAGCACGCCACCGCACCATCACTCCGCACGCTGACGAGGCCGAGAGGCAATGCGCTGAAGATGGCCTCGCGCTCCGCCAACGACTGGGACAGCGCCCGGTTGGTCGCCTGCAGCTCGAGGTCGATGAGGTCGGCGCGCTGCTTCAGCTCCGAATAGCTTCGCTCCAGTTCCCCGGCGGCGGCGATGAACTGTTCGAATCCCTGCTGCAGGAGCGCCTGATCGACTCTCACTGGTCGCGCTCACCGGGCCAGGTCACGGCGTCGATCGCGGCCCGCGGGTCGTAGTTGCCGTGCAAGTTCATCCAGCGGAAGTGCTCCATGGCAGTCTGCGCCGCCATGCCCCAGGCACCGAGCACTTCGACCTCGCCACGCGGTCCTTGCTTCTTGGTATCGCGAGCGCTGATGGCCAGGAACGGTTCGCGCACTTCTTGCTCGCGACGCTGGTAGTCGCGTGTCGACTTCGCCAGTGTCAGTTCCTCGTAGCGCTCGCCGTACCGGAAGAGCAGCTCGCGGCAGCGACCTTGATAGAAGAGAGCCTGGTAGGGTGGCTCTTTTTCTTGCAGCAGCGGTGCCAGTTCTTCGAGTGACCGCTGCAGGCGTTCCTTGGCTCGATCGTCGAGTTCGCGCGCCATCTCCTCGCGCCCCCGCTCGCGCGCCACGCCAGCGCGATCCATGAGCACCTGCCCCGCCTTGAACAACGCCTGCGCCACTCGCTGGTGATCCGAAGAGCCCTGGATCTGACCGCGAACGGGATCCAAGCCCAGCAGGGCCATGCGGTCGTCACCCGCGACGGCTGGCTGCTGCTCGCCGCCCGCAGCCGGCGCCGCTACCCCCACTGCTGCGGCAGTCGGCTCGTTCGATCGCGGCTTCTTTGGCAACGCCGTGCCAGCCGGCGGCACGACGAACGTGCGCTGCTGCTCCTCGGCGCTGGCGCGTGCGGCTGCCTCGGTCCGGAGTTGCTCGACGGCAGCGCGCAGCTTGTTGTAGCGATCGAGCAACGACGCAGTTGCCGCATCTTCGTCGCGCAGCTCCTGGCGCGAATTCTCGATGCTCGACGTCGTGATGGGAGTCGTCGGTTTGAACTGGCTGCCGTCGTCTTCGCTTGGCAGACCCAGGTCGTGCCGCAACCGCATGTCGAGCAGACGATCGACGTCGGCGCGGTTCTGCTGCAACTGACGTTGCGCCTTGGCCAATTCGGCTTGCGTGCGTTCGGCCTCGCTCTGTGCGGACAGAGCGCAGCAGCTCGCTGCCAACACCAACCCAAACACGCGAACCTGCTTCACCGCAGGATTCCCCGATAGGCGTCGGCAGCGTGTTCGACCTTGCCGAGGCGAGCGTAGGCGTCGCCGATCATCGTCGCCGTCCTGCTGCGCAGCTGCGCGTCGCGAAGCTTGGGCGCCATCGCAACGGCCTGCGGCGCGAAGTCCTCGAGGTGATTGCTGGCGAGCGCCTGTTCGTAGAGCGCCGTGATGCTCTTGAAGCGAGCGAGATCACCGATCCGACCATCCATGTCGAGCATGGGTCGCGCAACCGCGATCGCCCGCTGCCACTGCCGATCCGCCAACATCTCGTCGACGAGGAACAACCCCAGCTCCGGCTCCTCGCCGCGCAGGACCATCTGCTCGAGCTCGAGGAATGCCGTCTCCTTCTCACCGAGCGCCAGCGCACTGCGCGCCCAGATCTTGAGCGCTCGCTCCCGCCAGTCGCTCGAGAGACTGCCGAGGTGCCGCACGCGGGCTTCGACGCTCGCCGCCCGCGCCTGTACGAATCGCTTCTGAACCAGGTAGGACTCGGCCAGCAGCACGTAGGCGATGCCGCGCCGCGAGTCGCTCTCGGCGTTGATCAAGAACCACTCCAGCGAACGCATCGCCAGCTCGTGCTTGCCCAGGCCCATGGCGCCATAACCGAGCAGGAAGTGGTAGTCGCGCAGCTGCGCGTCGCCGAGATCGGCGAAGTAGGGTGACTCACGCAGCGTGAGCATCGTCTCGTAGACGCGCGCTGCATCCTCCATGAGGAACTGCGCTTCACCGGCCAGCAGCCAGACGTCGAGGATCTCGACCGAGTCGAGCAAGCGAATGATGCGAGCCCGCATCTCGCCCTGACAGCGCTCGGCGAGCGCGTGCACGGCCGACGGTTGTGACTCCGCTCGCGCCTGCCCTAGCATGGCTCGGCCCAGCAGGATCGTTGCCGGAGTGACTTCGGGCGCGCTGGGCATGCGCTCCAGCAGCCGGCGCGCCCATTCTTCGGCCTTGGCGTACTCCTGCGTCTGCCGATCGCGACTTCCGCGCGCGAGGTCCAAATGGCACTCGCCGACCGCCAAGATCGCCGCTGCCACGTGGTCGTGCGGACGCTTCTCGTAGACCTCGGTGAAGAACGCGATGGCGGTCTCGAGGTCGCCGTTCTCGACGAGCATCTGGCCGAGACTCATGCGCACCTGCACGCCTTCACGCTGCACGGCCGGGTCGTACTGCAACTCGTCGCGCAGGAACGACCGGTACCACTGGCCCGCGAGAGAACGCAGACGCTGCCGACCCGATTCTGTCGCGGCCGACGGCGTGCGCACCACGTGCACCGTCGGTCGAGCGCCTTCGACGGGTTCGGCCTCGGCGAACACCACGTCGGCACCGGCCGCAACGGCGATCAACTGTGCGACCAAGCGCGGATCTTGATCGGCGAGGTTGAGGTCGACGCTCTCGAACCGGAGGTCGTTCTCGAGTGGCGTGCTCTCGATGGCGATGTTCCAACCGACGGCGCTCGTCAACTGCCGCAACGCGGCGAGGCAGTCGACCTTTCGACCGTCCGCGGCGACGACCACTCGAGCAGGGGCCCCATCGGTGCCACCCACCGTGCGCACGGCGAACAGCTCCGACGAACCCTGCGGAACCTGGGCCAGCGCCAGCAGCAGCAACGAAGCAATGTGCATCACTTGCCGCCCTCCTTGGGCCCCCGGTCCTGCTCGCGCAGGCGGGTGGCCGCTTCTTGCAGTTGCTCGAGCTTGGCCTGTTCGTCGGCGGCATTGGCCTGGTTGCGGTAGCTGTTGCCGAGCTGCAGGTAGGCTTCGGCTGTGTGCTTGTAGAGCCAGCTCGGAATCTGCCGCTGCTGCAGCAGGAAGCGCGCCCAGATGCGCCGCAGCGATTCCTGGTCACCGCTCTCGGCCGCCGCCTTCGCCATCGCGACGAGGTCGTCCGGCAGCGAGTGACTGTGTTCGATCGCGTCGGCGCGCCGCTGGTACTCTTGGGCCCGCTTGAAATCGTTGTTGCGAGCCGAGTAGTGCGCCAGCGCCATCAGCACGCTGAGCTGCTGGCTCTCTGCCATGCGCGGCGAACTCGCCAGGTAGGCGTCGAGGATCGCAGTGGCTTCGCGGAAGTCGCGTCGTTCGGCTGCCGCCAAGGCGCGGTTCCACGGTTCGTTGAAGCGCGCTTCGACGGGTTGCGGCGCGTGCGCCGGGGGCACAGGTGCAGAATGCGCGGCAGTTGCCGGCACATCCTTCGACTCGGGCGGTGGCAGGATGGCGACGACGAACATCGCCAGCACGTTGACGGCGAGCAGCGCGCCCAAGGCGAACTCACGACCGCGGCCCCGGCCGCTAGTCTGAACAACCGGCTCGGCCTTGGCCCGCATGCCACTCTGCGCGGCCGAGAGTGCCCTCTCGCCTTCCGCGATCGCAACCTCGGCGGCCCGCAGTGCCTCGGCCTCGAGGTCGGGCGCCTTCTTGGGTGGCGCGTTCGTTGGCTCGGCCTTGGCTGGAGCCTTTGCTGGCGTCTTGGCGTCCGCCGTCGCCATCAAATCGGGCAGCGCATCCGCGTCCGAAGCGGTGTTCTTTGCAGCAGGCGCTGCATGTGCGGTCGCTGTCGGCTGTTTGTCGCCTTTGGGTTCACTCACAGCTGGCTCCAGAGGTCGGCGAAGACCGCCGGCAAGCGGGGTCCGACCTTCTCCTTCATCGGCATGTCATGGGCCCTTCCCTGATCCGTTGCCCAGGAACGGAGCCGGTCCGAGACATTGAGGAAGTGCACACGGCGGTCCTTCGCCGCGAACGACCTTGCCCGGTCGAGACAACCGCCAAATTGCTCGCCCGACATCTCGGTGCCATGGAAGTCGACGGCGAACGCCGCGTTCTCGGGCCAGGTTGCATCGGGACGCACCACGGCGACGTCGAAGTCCGGCCGACCATCGCGGCACAAGCGCATCTCGAGCCGCACGCTGCCGCCGCGCGAGAGTACTCGCAGGTCGCCGCCGAGCACCTCGAGGTTCGGCAGCACCGAATCGTCGTGCAGCTCGGCCCGCAGCACCACGAACGCACCATCGTCGAGCTGTTCGACAGCCGCGGACGCGGGCAAGAGCTCCCGAACAGCGTGCACGACGCGCTGCACATCGACGGGCAGCACGTCGCCAGGAACCGCGTCGGGAGGCGGTGCGGCCAGCGCGAGCACTTCCAACAAACGCGAGGGGGCGACCGGCTTGGTCAGGACTGCATACGGCGCCGGCAACGATTCGACTTCCTCCGGATGACCGCTGATGGCCACGACCGGGCAGGCGCAGGCCGCCATGAACCGCGCCGCCGTGCCATCGGGCAGCCGCCAATCCGTGATGACGACATCGAAGTGTGACGCGGCGAGGGCGATCTCGGCTGCCCGACAATCACCGGCGGTCTTCACGTCGTGGCCCTTGCGGCGCAAGAGGGCCGCAAGCCCTTCGCGAATGCCGGGCTCGTCGTCGACGAGGAGGTACTTCATGCGTGTGCGAAGCGCGTCGCCGCCAAGGGCAGCGTGATCGAGAAGCGCGTGCCGCGCGCAAGGGGCACGCAGCGAATGCTGCCTCGGTGCGCCTCGATCGTGGTGCCGACCACGTGCAGCCCCAGGCCAACGCCGCCGCGTGAAGACCAGCCGGTGGTGAAGATCCGGTCGAGCTGTTCGCGCGGAATGCCGCGACCGTCGTCTTCGAGATGGATCGAGACCTCGGTGCCAAGACACTGCACCGCGATGCGGATCGCGCGGGCACCGGCCTGTCGCGCATTCTCGCAGAGGTTGTCGACGGCTCGTTCGAGCAGCGCCGCATTGCCTTCGACCGATGCGTCGACTGGACAGCACAGCACCTCGGCACCGTGTCGCCCCGCCACCGTGCGAACGAGCTGATCGATCGACACCAGCGACGAGGTCGGGCGACCCGTTCGCACCATGGCCAGCCATCCGTCGATGATGCCCGTCAGCCGGTCGAGGTCGCGCAGGGCCCCGTCCAGGACCTGGGCCCGCGGATCGTCGGAGTCGACCATCTCACGCACCAACATGACGCCGGTCATCGCCGAAGCCAGCGGATTGCGCAGCTCATGACCGAGCACGCCAGGCAAGCGACTCGCGGCGAGCTGGCTCACGCGAGCACCTTGCCCCGCACGGGCCGCCGACCGAGCTGATAGACGCGGATCTTGTTGTAGAGCGTCGTTCGGTTGATGCCGAGAATCGCGGCGGCACGGCTGATGTTCCACTGCGTGTCCTCGAGAACCCTCGCCACGAGCTGGCTCTCGAGTGCCCGGATCGAACGATCCTGACCTTCGAGCACGACGGCGGTGCGATCGATCTGGTCGCTGCCGTCGGGGCTGCCGCCCGTGAAGGTCGGCAGGTGCACTTCGTCGATCATGCCGTTGTTGCACACGATGCAGGCGTGCTCGATGGCGTTGCGCAGTTCGCGCACGTTGCCGGGCCAGGTGTATTCGCACAGCGTCTCCATGGCCTCTTCGGTGAAGCCGGACAGGGCCTTGCCCATCTGGCGCCCGATCTGGTCGAGGAAGAAGTGCGACAGCAGCGGGATGTCGGCAGCTCGATCGCGCAGGGGCGGCACGTGCACCGTCATGACGTTGAGCCGGTAGAAGAGGTCTTCGCGGAAGCCGCCGGTCGTGACCATCTGGCGCAAGTCACGGTTGGTGCTGGCGACGATGCGCACGTCGGCAGTGATGTCTTGCACACCACCCACGCGCCGGAACGTGCGCTCTTGCAACACGCGCAGCAGCTTGGCCTGCAGCGTCGGTTCCATCTCGCCGATCTCGTCGAGGAACAAGGTCCCGCCGCTGGCAACCGCAAACAGGCCGTCCTTGCCTTCGCGATTCGCTCCGGTGAAGGCTCCTGGCTCGTAGCCGAACAACTCGGCTTCGAGCAGCGCCTCGGTCAGCGCGGCGCAGTTGATGGCCACGAACGGGCCGTGACGCCGAGCGCTGCGCTCGTGGATGCAGCGCGCGACCAGCTCCTTGCCCGTGCCGCTCTGACCCGTGACGAGCACCGTCGTGTCAGGCGCGTGGGCGACCTGGTCGATGCGCGTCTGCACCTCCCGAACGGCTGGCGACAAGCCGACCAGCTCGGTCGAAGTCAGCTCGCGCACGCGGTCTTGCAGCCAGGTCAGCTCGTTCTTGAGCTGGCGCGTTTCGAGCACGCGTCGCACGACCGCGAGGATGCGATCGCCCGAGAACGGCTTCTCGATGACGTCGCTGGCGCCCTTGCGCATCGCTTCGACGGTGTTGGCGACTGTGCCGTAGCCAGTGAGGATGAGTACGTCGGCCGGCGGCGAACCGCGGCGCAGCTTGCCGAGCATCGACAGGCCGTCCGCACCGGGCAGGTTGATGTCGAGGAACACGATGTCGTAGCTGCGCGACTCGATGCGTCGCACCCCGTCTTCGGCGCTGCCCGCCGTTTCGACGTGCAGGCCTTCGTGCTGCAGCATGCTGCGCAGGCCTTCTCGAACACCTTCCTCGTCGTCGACGATCAGGACACGGGGGAGACCGGGGAAACTGAGGTTCTTCATGTGCCGACCTTGTGTCTGGTTTCGCGCCACGGGGCGGAGCCGAACGCGCGCGAACGTTGGATCACCTTGCCATGGGGCTTTTCGGCACAGGCGGCCGTCGGACTTTTGAGCAGTTGCGGGAATTGCCGCGATTCCAAGCCGCCGCAGCTATCGGAGGCTCAAGGATTCGACACCGTCGCCGGATCATGCTCTCGAAGTCACCGCGCCAAACGCGGGCAATCCGCAACATCGGGGAATCATGGGTCTACGAGTCAATACCAACGTCGCTTCCATCAACGCGCAGCGGAACCTCTCTTCCGTCACGGAGCGCTTGAGTGGGAACTACCGCCGGCTGTCGACGGGTCTTCGCATTTCCACGGCCGCGGACGACGCAGCAGGCCTCGCGATCTCGGAGCGCCTGCGCTCCCAAGTCCGCTCGCTCGAGCAGGCCAAGCGCAATGCCAACGACGGCATCTCCTTCGTGCAGACGGCCGAAGGCGCGCTCAA
>JBDSBS010000812.1:0-3634 GCA_039921435.1 Planctomycetota bacterium
CGGCATCTACCGTTCCGACGACGCCGGCGAATCGTGGACGCAGGTCAGCGCCGAACGCCGCTTGTGGGGTCGCGGCGACGACTTTGCCGAAGTGCGCGTCGACCCCAAGAATCCCGACGTGGTCTACGTCGCCAACACGAGTGCCTACCGTTCGACCGACGGCGGCCGCACGTGGACCTGCATCAAGGGTGCGCCCGGCGGCGACGACTACCACACGATCTGGATCCACCCGCTGCATCCCGAGGTGATGCTGTTCGCGGCCGACCAGGGTGCCACGATCACGGTCAACGGCGGCGAGACGTGGAGCAGCTGGTACAACCAACCGACGGCGCAGTTCTACCACGTGATCACCGACGACGGCTTTCCGTATCGCGTCTACGGCGGCCAGCAGGAGAGTGGTTCGGTCGGCATCAAGAGCCGCGGCCCCGACGGGCAGATCACGTTCCGCGATTGGCAACCGGTCGGTGCCGACGAGTACGCCTACATCGCGCCCGATCCGCTGCATCCACAGATCGTCTACGGCGGCAAGATGTCGCGCTTCCATCTCGACACCGGCGAACTCGAACAGGTTGGCCCCGACCGGCAGAAGCTCGGCCTGCGCTTCCTGCGCACGTCGCCGCTCGTGTTCTCGCCGGTCGATCAGGTTTCGCTCTACCTCGGCGCGCAGATGCTGCTACGCACGCGCGATGGCGGCGAGCACTGGGACGTGGTCAGCGAGGATCTCTCGCGCGAACACCCCGAGGTGCCGGTCACCGTCGGCACCTACCGCAGCGACGAACTGACGAACATGGCGCGCCGCGGTGTCATCTACACGGTGGCGCCGTCGTATCGCGATGCCGCCGTGATCTGGTGCGGCACCGACGACGGGCTGATACACGTCACGACGGACGGCGGCAGCAACTGGCGCGACGTGACGCCGCCGGTGCTCGGCACCTGGAGCAAGGTGTCGCTGATCGACGCCGGCCGATTCGACGCCAAGACCGCCTACGCGGCGATCAACTGCATCCGGCTCGACGACCAGCGCCCGCACATCCTGCGCACGCACGACGGCGGTGCGAGTTGGACCGAGATCGTCGCGGGGCTGCCGAGTGGCCCCGTCAACTGCGTGCGCGAGGATGCGCTGCGCCGCGGGCTGTTGTTCTGCGGCACCGAGCAGGCGGTGTTCTGTTCGTTCGACGACGGAGAGCACTGGCAATCGCTGCGTCTCAACATGCCCGCGACGAGCATCCGCGACCTCGTCGTGCACGGCGATGACCTCGTCGTCGGCACGCACGGCCGTTCGTTCTGGATCCTCGACGGCATGCACCCGCTGCGCGAACTGCCGCTGCGCGGCGACGGCGCGCACCTGTTCGAGCCACCCACGGCCTACGAGGTCGAGTGGAACCACAACACCGACACGCCGCTGCCGCCCGAGGAGCCAGCTGGGCAGAATCCGCCCGACGGTGTGGCGATCGACTACTGGCTGCCGGCGGCGGCGGGCAAGGTGACGCTCGCGGTCGTCGACGCCGAGGGCAAGGTCGTGCGGCAGTTCGCCAGCGAGGATCCCGTGCCCGTGCTCGCTCCCGAGTCGCTGACCGTCATGCCCGGATGGGCGCGGCCGCCGCAGGTCGTGGCGAATACACCCGGTGCGCATAGCTTCGTCTGGGACCTGCGCGGGCCACCGCCCGCAGGCGGAGCTGGGCGACGGCGCGGCGGTGGCCAGTCGCTGCCAATCGCCGCGATCTGGCGCAACACGCCCGTGCCGCCTCGCGGCGAATGGGTGCCCGTCGGTGCCTACACGCTGCGGCTCACGGTCGATGGCGCGGTGGTGGAGCAGGTGCTCGACGTGCGGGCCGATCCGCGAGCGAAGTGAGTCGTGCAATATGGAGGCGATAGACTGCCTGCATGAAGTACACGCTCCGCAACGGGCCAAGCGAGCTCGCCCGCGCCCTCCGCACGCGGGCGCAGCGGGAAAACAAGAGCCTCAACACGGTCGCCATCGAGGCGCTGCTGCGAGCCCTGGGACTCGAGGGCGAGCCGCCGATCCAGCGCGACCTGTCCGACATCGTCGGCACATGGCAAGACGATGCCGAGATGAAGCGCGTCCTGCAGGACCAGCGGTTCATTGACCCCGAGATGTGGCGGTGACAGTCGCGACGCGATCGGCGCCACGCTCGATGCACTCGGTGGATGTCGATGGCATCGCATCGAGTATCGCGGCGAAGTGTGGGAGAGCGGTGGACGGGTTGGATGTGCGCGTCGTCAATGACGCCGATTCGGTGTTCCTTGGCAATCTGCTGCGCGAAGGCAGGCGCTGCTTCGAGCGCGACCTCGAAAGCCGTGTCGCGTTCGAAGTGCAAGCGACGAACTCCTGGCTCGACTTCCAGCCGGCATGGGATCGCTTGCGTCGTCTGGTGCTGGAGGTTGGTCTCGTGGGTGAAGCGCACCTGGTGATGCTGGCGAAGACGGCGCCGCTGCGCGCCTTTCATGTCATCGTCGCTCGGGAACTCGCTGCCGGTCCCTGACACGCTGCCGCGACGTAGCCCCGCACCGACGTACCATCTGCGTACCGCCCGCGTTCTCCGCTTCGGTCACCAACCTGGCGATGGACCGCGCGCGACCCGCGCACCTAGAGTGCCCCTCCCCGTTTGAGGATCGCCCCAGCGGCGACATCCGCGCCATGACGAAGACACCTTACTCCGCCGACCGCGCCACCGTTGCGCACGGCGTGCTGCTTGCCTCCCTCACCCTGTTGCCCATCGGCCGCGCCGCGTGCTGCCAGGCAGGCACCGCCACCTCCGAGCCCGCACCCGCGCGCACGCGCGAACTCGGCGAGATCCAGCGCCAGCTCGCGACGCTGCAACAACGCGTCGACGAGTTGCAGCAACAAGAACCTGCGCCCGCCGCAGCACCGCGCCGCCGCGAACCCGACACGGGTGCCGCACTGCCCGAGGACTGGGCGAAGACGATGAAGTGGCGTTCGATCGGCCCGGCCGGCATGGGCGGCCGCATCACGGCGCTCGCGGTCTACGCCGCCGATCCTTCGATGTGGTGGGTGGCCACCGCCGGGGGTGGTCTGGTCAAGACGACCAACAACGGCGTCACGTTCGAACACCAGTTCGACCACGAGGCCGTCGTCTCGATCGGCGACGTCGCGGTTGCACCGAGCGATCCCAACATCGTTTGGGTCGGCACGGGCGAGAGCAACCCGCGCAACTCGGTGAGCTACGGCAACGGCGTCTACAAGTCGAGCGACGGCGGCAAGACGTGGGCGCACATGGGCCTCGACAAGACCTTCCAGATCGGCCGCGTCACCATTCATCCGAGCAACCCGAACGTCGTCTACGTCGGCGCCATGGGCCGCTGCTACGGAGCCAACGAGGACCGCGGCCTGTTCAAGACCACCGACGGCGGCAAGACCTGGCGTAAGGTGCTCTACTTCGACGACCAGACCGGCGTCATCGACATCGAGATGAACCCGCGCGATCCAGAGACGCTGATCGTCTCGATGTGGACGCGGCAGCGCGACGGCTTCGACAGCCACCGCGGCACACCGCCGATCACCGAAGGCTACGACGGCTACGACCCGGCCCAGAAGTGGGGCCCGCACGCCGGGCTCTACAAGACCACCGATGGCGGTCGCACGTTCCGCAAG
>JBDSBS010000813.1:0-3458 GCA_039921435.1 Planctomycetota bacterium
ATGCGTTGCCGGTCTTGTCGACTGAAGCAGTCGGTGAGGTCCCTGGCTCCAGACCAGTGGGCGCCGTCATGTCGATCACGTCAGGCACCGTGGGCGGAGGCGGCCAAAGCAACCAGGCGCCAAGGGCCAGCGCGGCGGCAATCGCGGCGCCCGTCACCAAGCGACGGCTTCTGTTGCGCACCATGGCGCCGACGATAGCCAGCGCCCGAACACGCAGCAATGCAGGTCGGGCGCTGCGCGCGCTGCGAGGGGTCCAAGCTTCCCGTGACGAGTTGCCTGGGTCCTTCGCTGGCGCGAGACGTCGGGCACTACAAGGTGCCGACGACGCACTTCAGCCCGTTGCTGACGCGCGTCGTCGGGCCGAAGCCCGACGCAGTCAGCGTGGCCGACTGGCAATTGAACACGAAGCCACTGAACGACGGCGGCAGCGCTGGCAAGGTGAGCACCGTCCACGTCTGGATCGGGCCGGGAAACAGATGCGGGCCGACGGTCACATCAATGGTCGTGTGCAGGAAGCAATCGTTCGGCAGGCCGAAGCCACTCAGCGGCAGACCCGGCCGCCCGATCCCAATCATGCCAAGGTGGATGATCGCCGTCGAATCGATGTTCGTGCAGGTGACGCTGAACGGCGTCGCAGTGGCACCTTGGATGGGCCGGCCTGGCGCGGACAGCGTCAGCGGCAGCGTGTCGACGAGGTCGATGCTCAACGGCGACCCACCGAAGGTCGAGATGTCGGACGGACCCGGATCCGCATTCGGGCCGGCCGGTGAGTAACCCGTGAGCCAGTTCTGCGGGTTGGCGATGCTGATCGCGCCGTACTCGATCGAGAAGTCGCTCGTGTTGGTGTTCCAGGTGATCTGGATGCTGTTCGGCAATGTCGTGCCCTTGCCGAAGACGCCGTCCCAGGTTGCCTGGCCGATGCCGGGCGCGGGTTCGAAGTAGTAGACGCTGCCGCTGCCCGCCGCGGATGGATCGAGGTCGGTCCAAGCACTCACCTGCGCGTGCGGTTGGTTGAGGAACGTCGTGATGGTGGGCATCGGCGCATTGCTGTTGTTGGGGCCTCGGGCGACCCAGCCGTTGGAGCCGACGTAGAAGCCGAGCGATCCGGCCGGCATGTTGGTGTTGTCACCGAGCGGCAGCGAGGGCAAGCCGATGGGCACCGAGAAGCCGGGGCCCGGCCCGGTCGTCACCGTGTAGCCCGTGCCCGTGAACGTCGCCGTGACCTTCATGCCCGAGAGATCCTGCGCGGTCGCACTGAGCACTTCGTAGAACGACGCGAAGCGATTGGTGCAACCCTTGCCCTGCACGTTGGCCTTGGCGCAGTTGCGCGGATCGAACGTGAGGGCCCAGATGCCAGACATTCCCGTGAGCGGTCCGATCGGCATCACGAGGCCCGTGTTCACGTTCACCTTCGAGAACATGGGACCGGTGGAGCCGGCGCCAATGAAGCAGGTGCCGGTGCCCGGATCGAACACCAGACCGCCAATCGAACCGCCCGGGGACGGCGCGATCGCGACGGTGCCCTGGATGGCGCCGTTGGTTTTGTTCACCTTGCGCACGACCTGCCCGAACGTGCTCCAGACGTACATCTGGCCGGTGCTGTCGAAGTCGAGCCCCGAATAGTCGGCGCCGCCGGGCAGGTCGAGCGGCAGGTTGCCGACCGAGATGCAGAAGGCGTTCGACGTGTTGATCGTGAACAGATCGCCGATGCCGGTGACGGCATACAGAATGCCGGTGGTCGGATCGACGGCGATGTCGCCCTCGACGCTGAGGATCTGCGTCAGCGTGCCGACAACGACCGGTGCGCCCGAAGTCGGGTTGATCGTGAACAGCTTGGCGCCTGGCGGCACGTCGCCGGGCGATCCCTGCGACACGCCGTAGAGGATGCCCGCGGGCGAGAACGCGATCGCGAGCGGCGGGCGATTGGGCGTCGCGTTCACCGTGCGGGGATTGCTCGGCACGGCGGTGGTGGTGTTGATGTCCCAAAGAATCGACGTCGTCAGCCCGGAGTCGGAGATGCCGAGCAGTGGGCAGGTGGTTTGCTGAGCTGCAGCCAGCGTGGTCAGAAACGCTGTCGCCAGAAGGGTCAGCGCACAGCGTGAGGGGGAGTTGTTGGTCATGGGGAGCCTCGTGGTCGAGCAAGTGCTCGGCGCCGGGATCACAGATGGCCAGGAGCCGCGCGGTTTGGACAAGATTCGGCAGGGGAGTGAACGTCGCGACACTTCCGTCCGTCGGGGCCGTTCGTCGAGTGACGCGGGGAGCTGCGGTGGACAGGAAGTGCGTCTGACGCGACGCCACACTCGAAGCACCAGATCGCGGCGAACGCACACCGAATCGCTCGACGCCGGCGAACAGCCTGGCCCTACGAGCGTTCGACCGCGACGACCCAGCTGCCAGACGTGCCGTCTTGCTCGCGCAGCGCGATGCGCACGGGCAAGAAGCGCTCGATGACCCCGGCGTTGGTGCGCGTGTGAAGGCTTGGAGTCACCGTGCGGAACGTGCCGCCGCCTGCGAGGGCCATCGGGATCAGCAGCTGGTCGGCGAGGTGTTCACCGACCGGCACGTGCGCCGCGAGCAGTTCTTCGGCGTGGTCCGCGGCCTTGGCGGCGACGTCTTCGGCGCGCACGGCGCGCTCGCCGAGCGCCATGACCAGTTCGGTCACTTCGCCGAGCAAGACGCGCACCATCACGGCGTTGCCGGGCCCTGTCGAGCGTACTTCGCGGGTCGTCACTTGGTCGGCGCTCAGCGACAACCGTGCGCGCAGCACCTTGGCTTCACGCTCGGCTATGTGCGGTGGGATTTTGGCCCAGGCGATGTCAGCGCGCAGGCGCGGCTCGGTTGCGCGCTCGAGCAACTCGATGGGCTGCCAGCTGGCCGGTGCGATGGTCGCGCGCAGATGGCCGCCGCCGGCTGGATAGAAGCCGTGTTGGCTCAACTCGAGGCCGAGCCCCGCACCCATGCGGTGCAGCAACGGCGCCCACGTGTGCAGCAAGAAGTCGAACGGCGGCGCCAGGGGATTGTGTGTGCCGCCGACCAGCTCGACGGTCGACGGTCCGTCGGCCGACAGCAGAGCCGGCAGCACGGTCTGCAAGACGAGCGTGGTGCTGCCCGCGGTGCCGATGCCGAAACGGTAGTCGCCAGCGCGCACCTTCCTTGGCTTGAACGTGAGGCACTGCGAGCCGAGCTCGGCACCTTCGACGCGTGCGTCACCGACCTCGGCAGCCGCGAGCACGGCCGTGAGGTGTTGTCGCTTGAGCCCAGGCTTCTCGCGACCCGCGCGGATCTTCTCGATCGCGAACGCCTGTCCCGTGACGAGCGACAGCCCGAGCGCCGTGCGCAAGACCTGGCCGCCGCCTTCGCCCATCGATCCATCGAGGTGCAGCATGTTCTAGAAACTAGCCCTTGACGCAGACGACCTGCTTCAGCGTGTGCACGACTTCGACGAGGTCACTCTGCGC
>JBDSBS010000814.1:0-3124 GCA_039921435.1 Planctomycetota bacterium
GGCAGCTCCGCGACATCCACGCCAGGTTCGGCTCGCGGCCGCTCGACACCTTTCCGCTGGCCGACATCTTCACGTTCAAGCTGTACTACCGATACGTGAAGGGCATGAAGGTGGTGAAGCCGCTCAACAGCGTCCCCTACGTGAAGGAGGACGCGATGCAGCTGCTCGTGGACCGGTTCGACTGGCAGCGGTATGCCCACAAGCACTACGAGTCGCGGTTCACGCGCTTCTACGAGGGGTATTGGCTCCCCACCAAGTTCGGGTACGACAAGCGCCGCGCGCATTTCTCCAGCCTCATCCTCACGAAGCAGCTGTCGCGGGACGAGGCCTTGGCGAAGATCGCCGTGCCGGCGTACGACGCGGGAACGATCGCCGAGGACTTCGAGTACATCGCCACCAAGCTCGATCTGACCGTGGCCGAGCTCCAGGCGCTCCACGACGGCCCGAACCGCACCTATCGCGACTACAAGCACAGCATGGGACTCATCGAGATCGGCACCCAAGTCCTGCGCGCGGCGGGCGTCCAGCGAGCGATCATCCGATGATCTCGATCGTGGACTACGGCCTGGGCAACCTCCAGGCGTTCCTCAACGTGTACAAGCGGCTGAACATCGAGGCGAGGCGCGTGACGACGGCCGCCGAGCTGGGGGATGCGACGAAAGTGATCCTGCCTGGCGTCGGCGCGTTCGATCACGCCATGGAACGACTCGACGCGTCCGGGATGCGCCACGTGCTCGACGACCTGGTGCTGCGCGCGCGCGTGCCGGTGCTGGGCGTATGCGTCGGCATGCAGATCCTGGCGCAGGGCAGCGACGAGGGTGCGCTGCCGGGCCTCGGCTGGATCACCGGCCGCGTGCGGCGCCTAGCGTCCCTGGCACCCGAGGCGGTACTCCAACTGCCGCACATGGGGTGGAACGACATCCAGCCGGCGCGCGGCAGCAGCCTGTTCGCGCAACTCGAGTCGGACGCGCGCTTCTACTTCCTGCACTCCTACTATTTCGAGTGCGCGCGGCCGGACGACGTGGCCGCCACCACCTCTTACGGGCGGGACTTCAGCTGCGCCGTCCACACCGAGAACATTTACGGCGTTCAGTTCCACCCGGAGAAGAGCCACCACTTCGGGACGCGGCTGCTGCAGAACTTCGCGGAGCTCTGAGGTGCTGCGCCCCCGCATCACTCCCTGCCTGCTCGTGCGAGACGGCGGTCTGGTGAAGACCGTGCGGTTCACCGACGCCAAGTACGTCGGCGATCCGATCAACGCCGTGAAGATCTTCAACGAGAAGGAGTCGGACGAGTTGGTGGTCCTCGATATCGACGCCACCGCCAAGGGCGTGGAGCCCGACTTCAAGATGATCGCGCGCCTCGCCGTCGAGTGCCGGATGCCGCTCTGTTACGGCGGCGGCATCAAGACGGCGCAGCAGGCGAAGCGCATCATCGGCTTGGGCGTCGAGAAGGTGGCCGTGAGTTCGGCCGCGATCGACAACCCCCGGCTGCTGGGGGAGATCGGGCAAGAGATCGGCAGTCAGAGCGTCGTCGTCGTGCTCGACGTGAAACAGCGCCCGCTGCGTGGCGGCTACGAGGTGTATACGCACAACGGCAGGAAGGCGACGGGGCGGGACCCCCTGGCCATCGCCGCCGAAGCGCAGGCGCTCGGCGCCGGCGAGATCGTCGTCAACTCGATCGACAACGACGGCGTCATGAAAGGGTACGACCTGACCCTCGCTGCCAAGATGCGCGCGGTGACCGCGCTGCCGATGACCGTGCTGGGAGGAGCCGGCTCCCTCGCCGACATCGGCAAGCTCGTCGAGAGGTGTGGGGTCGTCGGGGCCGCGGCTGGCAGCCTGTTCGTCTTCAAGGGGGCGTACAAGGCGGTCCTGATCAACTATCCGAGCCAGGTCCAGAAGGAAGAGCTCCTGCGCTCGGCGCTGGTTCACTGACGGTTCGGCGCCGCGTGGACGCGGCCATCATTTCGTGAGGCTTCCTTGAACGGTGTACTGCTGATCACGGGCGGGACGGGGTCGTTCGGCCACGCGGTGCTTAAGCGCTTCCTCGAGTCAGGCGTGGACGAGATTCGCATCTTCAGTCGCGACGAGAAGAAGCAGGACGACATGCGCAAGCGCTACGGCAATCCCAAGCTGAAGTTCTATCTCGGGGACGTACGCGACCGGCATAGCCTGGGCACCGCTTTCCGTGGAGTTGATCATTGCTTCCATGCGGCAGCGCTCAAGCAGGTACCGTCGTGCGAGTTTCATCCAATGGAAGCGGTTCGCACCAACATCATTGGGACCGAGAACGTCATCGATGCCGTCGTGGCGGCGGGCGTGAAGCGGCTCGTCTGTCTCAGCACCGACAAGGCCGTCTATCCCATCAACGCCATGGGTATCTCCAAGGCGATGATGGAGAAAGTGATGGTGGCTGCGTCACGGAGTCTCGAACGGAGCGGCACGGTCATCTGCGGCACCCGGTACGGAAACGTCATGGCGTCTCGCGGCTCCGTCATCCCCCTGTTCGCCGAGCAGATGAATGCTGGCAAAGCGATGACTGTCACGGATCCGGCCATGACACGCTTCATGATGACGCTGGAGGACGCGGTTGAGCTTGTGATGTACGCCTTCGAACATGGTGCCAATGGTGACATCTTCGTTCAGAAGGCGCCTGCTGCGACGCTGGCGGTGCTCACGCAGGCAATGCGCGAGGCATTCGGCATGTCGGAGCATCCTGTGCGTGAGATTGGAACGCGTCACGGAGAGAAGCTGTACGAGTCGCTGTTAAGCCGCGAGGAGTACGCGGCGGCACATGACCTGGGCGAGTATTATCGCATCCCCCCGGATGGCCGCGACCTGAACTACGAGAAGTTCGTGGAGCAGGGAGAGGAGCGCATCACGCGCTCCGGCGACTACAATTCCCATAATACGCGACAGCTCGATGTTGCCCAGATGAAGCTGATGCTGCTCGACTTGCCCTTCATCCGTCGGTTCATGCGTGGCGAGATCTCCGAGGGCTACTGAGTTGCGAGTCGTCGTGACCGGCGGTGACGGCTTTATCGGACGCAACCTGCGCGTGCACCTGCAGGGGCTCGGGCATCAGGACGTCGTCAACGTCGAGCAGGACACGAGTACGAGTG
>JBDSBS010000815.1:0-4647 GCA_039921435.1 Planctomycetota bacterium
CTTGCGCGAATAGAGGCCGAACGTCGCGTTGCTGGTCGCGCCTGGCACAGTCGCCATGACGGTGATAGCACCACCGGCAAGCATGGCCGTCACCGAGGTCTGCGCCAAGCCAGTCGGGCCCGCGAGCACGGGGTTTGTCGTCGACAGAACGCCGGGCCCCGTGATCGCGAAGTTGACGGCACCACCGGGCAGAGGGTTGCCGATCGTGTCGAGCACCTGCACCACGAGCGGATTGGCGAACGCCTCGCCGGCTGGACCGACCTGACCGCCGCCGCTCGCGGCCGCGACACTGTTGGTCGGACCCAGCAAGCGGATGCGCTTCAAAGCCGCGACCGGTTGGTTGTACTCCTGCTGCGTGAACCAAAGGGAACCGTCGGGGCCTTGCCGCAGGCTCGTCACACCCGAGAACCCCGTGCCCCAGTTGGTAGCACTCGGTTGCCCCGGCACCACAGGTGCTGGCCCCCAGCTGCCCGTGTTGACGAGCCGCCGCAGCTCCCCCGCGAAGTAGTCCAAGAAGAACGCCGAGCCTTCATAGCTCGCGCCAAAGTCGAACGCGCCGCCCTGATTGCGGTAGCGCGCGCCACCCATGATGGACTGCCAGCTCGCGCTGTGCGAGACCACGGCGATCGGTTCGACGAGACCTGGCGGCGCGGTTCCGCCACAGCTCGTGCCGTTCTGATTGCCTTCGCGCCACGGCCAGCCGAAGTTGACGAGCGGCAACGCACCCGCCGGATAGACGTATTCGGAATACTCCTCGACCGCGCCCGCGCCGACGTCGCCGATGTAGAGGTTGCCGGTCACCTGGTCGATCTCCATGCGGAACGGATTGCGCAGGCCGTGCGCCAGCACGAGTTGGCTGAAGTCCGGGTTCGCACTGAGCGGGTTGTCGCCGGGATCGAGCGCCGAGAACGAAGGCAACACGAGGCTGCCGCCCGCGGGCAGCAGGCTGACGTCGAGGCGAGCGAGAAAGCCGACCTGCGACGTCAGGCTCTGCGCGTTGCAAGCGAAGGCATCGTCGCCGGCCGTCAGGTAGAGCCTGCCATCGGGGCCAAACCGCACCGAGCCGCCGTTGTGGTTGCCCGCGTTGTCGGGCAGCGTGCCGAGGATCACGCGGCGGCTGGCGGCCGCGAACGCGAGATTTGTGCTGCTGCTGTTCGCGAGATCGCCCGTGCACGTGAAGCGATCGAGGTGCATGAACGCATCGCCGTTGTGCGAGTAGTAGACGTAGATGTAGCCGTTGGCAGGAAACGCCGGATCGGCGGCGATGCTGAGCAGCCCACGCTCCCCACCGGATTCGACGTTGGGCACGGTGCCGATCGCGCCAACGGGACCCCCGGCGTAGAGCGACACGGAGCCCACCGAATTGGCAACCAGCACGCGTCCATCAGGCAGGAAGCAGCAGTCGTTGGGCGTGCTGAGTCCCGTCGAGACGAGTGTGTCGACGACGAAGCCGGTCGGCACGGTTTGCGCGACCACGGGATTGCCCGAGGCAAGGGTCCCGAGCACGAGGAGAGACAGCATCGGCGAGAAGGCCGATCGAACGGGCGGAATGCGAATCATGGGAACATCGGAGGCAAGACAGGATGCGACGTCTGGGCGGACTACTGTGCAACCGCTACGCGGGGCCCGCATGCGCGGGTTGGTGTTTCGGGCCGCCGCAGCACGGGATCGCACGATCGCCGTGCCTCGTTGCCGCACGAACCCTGCCAAGGCTACCCGCCGGGGTTTGTGCTTCCGGAGCCGGCGGCGCACGTTATCTTCCGCGCCAATCGGGCTGGTCAGAGTCCGAACTGCAACCGTGAGCATTCGCATCGGCGGAGTACCGTATGGCGTCGGCGCGCCCCTCCTCGCGGGCCTGGATTCCGACCCCACCGTGCAGTTCGTGCAGGCGCCGCCGACCGAACTGATCCGCCAGCTGCGAGCGGGCGAACTCGACTGCGCCCTCGTGTCGTCGATCGAGGCGGTGCAAGAACCTGGCTACGGTGTGGTGATGGGGCTCGGCATCGCCTGCAAGCGCGAGATCCGTTCGGTGCGGGCGTTCCGGCGGCGCGGCACGCCGATCCGATCGGTCGGACTCGATGCGAGTTCGGCGACGTCAGTGGCCCTCTTGCGGCTCTTGCTGCACCACGTGCATGCGCGCGACGTCGCAGCCGACGTTCGATTCGAAACGATCGCTCCCTGCCGCACCCCCGACGCCTTGCCGCACGACCTCGTGCTGCTGATCGGCGACTGCGGTCTCGCCGCGCACTCGGGCGCGCGCGAGGTCTGGGACCTCGGCGCCGAGTGGCACAGCTGGACCAAGCTGCCGTTCGTGTTCGCCGTGTGGCTGCTGCGGCCCGGCGCCGACGAGAAAGCGCTGCTGCCGGCACTCGCCGCGGCCCGCGCGCGCGGCAAAACCCTTGGTGCCATCGACGGCACCCACGGTGCGGCCCACTACGACCTCGACGACGACGACCTGCGCGGCCTCAGACGATTCTGGGCCGAATGCAGAGCGCTCGGGCTGGCCGCGGCCAGTGTTCCACGCTTCGTTTCCACTTCGATCCCCGCATCGCGATGAGCAACCAGACGGGCCAACAGAACCTGTTCGCTGAGACCAACGACACGACGATGGCCGCCGACAAGACACCGAAGGCACCCACCCCGGAGACCGCCGCCCCGAAGGCAGCAAGGGAACCGAAGCCTCGCGCAGCGCCCGTGACGGCCGAGTCGATGGCCAAACGCCAGCGCGAGATCTCGGTCAGCGAGTTCTTCACCAAGAACCGCCACCTGCTCGGTTTCGACAGTCCGCGCAAGGCGCTGCTGACGGCCGTCAAGGAAGCCGTCGACAACAGCCTCGATGCCTGCGAAGAGGCGCGCATCCTGCCCGAGCTGCACGTCAAGATCTCGCGCATCGGCACGAGCGACAAGCAGTTCACGATGACCGTCGAGGACAACGGTCCCGGCATCGTCAAGGCGCAGGTGCCGCACGTGTTCGGCCGCCTGCTCTACGGCAGCAAGTTCCATCGTCTGCGCCAGAGCCGCGGCCAGCAGGGCATCGGCATCAGTGCTGCCGGCATGTATGGCCAGCTGACGACGGGTGCGCCGGTGCGTGTGCGCAGCAAGGCCGGCAAGAAGGCGATTCCACTCGCGTTCGAGATCCGCATCGACACCGCCAAGAACCGCCCCGATGCGACCGACAAGGTCATCGAGTGGGAGAAGGACCACGGCACCGAAGTGTCGATCGACATGGAGGGCGAGTACCGCCGCGGCCAGAAGAGCATCGAGGAGTTCTTGAAGCTCATGGCGGTGGCCAATCCGCACGTGAGCCTCACGTTCACGGATCCCGATGGCAACGTGTCGCAGTACGAGCGCGGCACCAAGGAACTGCCCAAGGAAGTCGAGGAGATCAAGCCGCACCCGCACGGCGTCGAGCTCGGCATCCTGCTCAAGATGATCCAGGAGAGCGAGAACCGCACCGTGAGCGCGTTCTTGCAACAGGACTTCTCGCGCGTCGGCCCGACCGTCGCCAAGGAGATCTGCAACAAGGCCGGCGTCAAGCCCGAGAGCAATCCGCGGCGCCTGGATCCGCAGGCCGTGCAGAAGCTCAAGGCCGCGATCGATACGACCAAGATCATGGCGCCGCCGCTGTCGTGCATCGCGCCGATCGGCGAGGACCTGATCGTCGCAGGCCTCAAGAAGGAGGTCGAAGCCGACTACTACCTGGCGACGTCGCGCAAGCCCGTCGTCTACCGCGGCCACCCGTTCGCGATCGAAGTCGGTATCGCCTACGGCAAGCCCGGCGACACGCTCGAGATGACCGACAGCGGCAAGATCGTCGAGGTCGCGACCAAAAAGCCCGAACAGGAAGCCCTGATGGGCGCCGCCGACGAGCCGATCCGGCTCATTCGCTTCGCCAACCGCGTGCCGCTCGTGTTCCAGCAGTCGGCCTGCGCGATCAGCAAAGCCGTGATCGCTACCAACTGGAAGAACTACGGATTGCAGCAGCCGCGCGGTGCGCTGCCGATCGGGCCGATGGTCGTGTTCGTGCACATCGCCTCGGTGTGGGTGCCGTTCACGTCCGAGTCCAAGGAAGCGATCGCCAGCTACGACGAGATCCTCGAAGAACTGCGCCTAGCACTCATGGACTGCGGCCGCAAGCTCGGCACGTTCGTGCGCAAGGGCAAGAAGCTCGCCAGCGAGTTCAAGAAGCGCAACTACATCGAGACCTACATCCCCCACCTCGTCATCGCCCTCAAGGACATCCTCAAGCTCGACGACAAGGCCGCCGCCAAGGCGCGCGAGAACCTGACCGCCGTGCTCGAGAAGTCGCGCAAGCTGTAACGCTCGCAGAGTCCTCCACCGAGCCCCACATTTCCACCGAGTTCCATGGCAGCCAAGAAGTTCATTCCCAAAGTCCAGCCCAAGAAGAAAGAACGCGGCCCGCTCAGCGACCTCGACAAGGTGACGCTGCGCGAGATCAAGAACTGCGCCGTGCACGTGCACAGCAAGATCGAGAAGCAGGACAAGCCCGAACTGAAGTTCCCTGATCGCTCGCTCAAGAACGCCCGCTACGACAAGAAGGACGGCTACTTCGTCATGGACCGCTCGCGCGTCGAACGCACGCTGACCGTCAACACCGTGAAGTCGTTCACGCAGACGCTCAAGATG
>JBDSBS010000816.1:0-7175 GCA_039921435.1 Planctomycetota bacterium
CGGTGACCTCCGCGGGCACCGAACTACCGCGCGCCACGCGGTCGCGGAAGATGTTGTGGTCGAGCCGCAGCACGATCCGCGTCAGTTCGGACGGGCTGTGGTTGTGCACGGCGATCGTCTCGACGCCGAAGATCGATTGGGTCGCGCGATCGAGGCGCGCCGCGATCTGGAAGTCGGTCTGCAGTTGCCAGTAGTTTGGCCCTGGACGGCCCGTGAAGTCGCGCGTGCCGGCCGCGAAGGCCCGCTGGATCGCGCGCGTCAGTGGCACATCGCGGCGGATGGCGCGCGTCTGCGACTGCAGTCCGGCACGCAGAAGCTCCGGTGCGCGCGCGATCGCTTCGGCGGGTGCTGCCTGGGCGTCCAGGTTGCCCGCGGCCAGAGCGAATGCGATCGATGGGACGAGAACGAGGGCAGCAGATCGGATCATCGGGAGGTCTCGGCGGGCGTGGATGGCAGATGCCGGGGGCGGAATCTACCCCAAGCCAGGCCGAGCGCCGCGCGTGGAGTCTCGGTTCGGAAACGGTCCGGCTACGGGTTTGCATCCACGAAGGCTTTCCTCGCGGCAAGAGAGATGACCGCTCCCCAACGCGGGCTCTGCCCGCAACCTCACTCCGCCGCGTCGAAGCTGTGCTTGCGCCCCGCGAACCACCGTCCGACCAACTCCAGCCAGCTCGAGCTGGCCAACGGTTGCCCGCTCACCACCTGGCGCAGGTCCGCCAGCAGGGCTGCCAGTTCGCTGTAGGGTCGCCGCCGCCGAGGGTCCGTGCGATGCGCGAGTTGGGTGCAGTTGGCGTCGTCAGTCGCGGTCATCGCCGCGCGGTTGCCAGATCCGCGATGGGCGAGTGTCTCGAGCAGCGCTCGGTGCAGCAGCGCGCTGACTGCCGCCATGTCGGCCACGGCCGAACCTGGCTCGCCGCGCATGGCCGCCATGCCAAACCCGGTGACGTGTGCCCGACCGTCGCGGTCCAGCAGGATGTGCGTGGCCGACAGGTCGCCGTGGGCGATGCCGACGCGGTGCGCCGCTTGCAACAGACCGACTACCGCCTCGAAGATCGCGAGCAAGCCCTGCAGCCATTCGCGCGAGCCAATCGGCGGCAGCAGTGGCAAACCGGTCTGCCCGGGCGCTGCATCGAGCCTCTGTTGGCGCCCGAGTTCGGTGTCGAGGTCGTGGCCTTGCACATGATCGCGAGCGAACCAGAACGACGCGGCGTGCCAGCCGTGCTCGTGCACGGCCACGTAGCTCGAATGGCGCAGCTGGTTCATGGCGTGGGCAGTGCGCACGAACGCGGCGATGCGGTGGTCTTCGACCGCGGCCGGTTGCGGTTGCAGTTCGATGACGACAGTGCGGTCCGTCGCGTCGTCGCGGGCGAGTCGCCGGTCTGTCCCGAGTTCCTCAGGTCCCGCGAGCACGCGATAGGGACCGAAAACCGGGCGCATGAGCGGATCCGCCGGCAGGCCGGCCGTCAGCGTGGGCGGTGTCAGGAAGTGCTCGGGTGGCGTGATGGCGAGCAGTTCGAGGACTTCCGTGCGCAGTCGTTGGTCCGCGCAGGTCCGCGCGAGGAAGCTCGCGCGCTCGGCGGTTGGCAAGTCCAGCGCTGCCGCGAACAGATCGCGGCGCAGGTCGGCCCGTTGGTTCATGACGTCAGTTCCTTGGCGAGGCGGGCGCGGGCAAGCGCCCACCAGCGGGTGATGGTGCGCGGAGAGACGTCCATGGCGCTTGCGCATTCGGTCAGGCTCAGGCCCGCGAAGAAGTGCAGGTCGATCAGGCGCACGGACTCGGGATCGTCGATGGCGATGCGGTCGAGGGCCTCGGCGACGACGAGCAGGTCGCCGACGCGGGCTTCGTAGCGGTCGACGAGTTCGTCGAGTGGCAGTCGCTCGGTTGTGATGTGGCGGTGGCGCGACGCGCTGCGGCGCTTGTGGTCGATCAGCAGGTGCCGCATGACGAGGGCCGCGGTGCGCAGGAAGTGATCGCGCTCGAAGGTGCGGTTGGGTTCGCGCTCGCACAGGGCGAGGTAGGCTTCGTTGACCAGCGCCGTGGCCTGCACGCTCGAATGGTTGTTCCGCGCGAGGCTGTTGGCGATGGCGTGCAGCTCGCCGTAGACGAGCGAGAACAGCTGCGCCGCAGCCTGCGCCTCCTGGTCACCGGGCGAGACCGGTTGCTCGCGCGCGTCCATGCGGCCTCCGGGTCTGAGCGCTCCGGGTCTTGGCGCTCTGGGTCGTGGCGCTCTGGGTCTTGGCGCTCTGGGTCGTGGCGCTCTGGGTCTGGGCCTGCGGCGCGAAATGATGGGTCGTCCGGCACCGACGCGAACCAATGCGGCGCGTGCCGGACGACCCTTTTCCCTTTCCTACCGAAGTTGGTGCGGGCGCCCAGTGAAGGGTGCACGCCGAGAATGAGATCGACGCGGGAGCGAGAACAGCCTCAACGCCTGAACTCTGAGGAAAGGGAGACGCAGGGTTCAAGCGAGAGGGTGTGGGGGAGGGGCGGAGCGACGGCTGGCGAACTCGCGTCTGGGAGATAGAGCGTCCGCAGCGGCCTCCATCGGCCAAAGAATTGTCAAAAACCGCGCAACGCCCCAGCGCCGCCGGTTTCAGTAGCGGCCTACATGCCCCTCCGCGGTGGCGGAATGCCGCGTCCACCTCGCTCCGAACTCTGCCCAATCCGATGCCCACCCCGCCGTCGCCGCCAGCGTGCATTCGAGTCGGTCTCGTCGGCGCCGGTCGCACACAACAGGGTCTGGGCCCATACCTTGCGAGAGCGCTGGAACTGGCTGGGGCCCGCGTGACCGGCGTCGCCGGCCGCGACTTGCTCGGTGCCCGCCGCGGGGCAATGCTGCTGGCTGACCAGTTGGCACACCCCGTGGAGGCGGCCGCTTCGGCGGTGGAGCTTACGGCCAGGGTCGATGCGCTCGTCATCGCCTCGCCCGTCGCGGCCCACCTCGCCGGTCTCGATGCCGCACTCGGGGCCGGGATCCCGTGTCTGTGCGAGAAGCCGCTCGTCGACTGGCGGCAAGCGGCCGCTGGCCAGCTCCGCCTCGAGGCCTTCGCTGGTCGCGGGCTGCTGCTCGACGAAAACTGCCAATGGCCGTTCGTGCTCGGCGCCCTGTTCGACCTGCATCCCGATCTCGCCGGGGCGCCAGTTCGCAGCGTCGCGATGGGGCTCGGGCCGGCAGGTGCTGGGCCGACGATGCTGGTGGATTCGCTGTCCCATGTGATCAGCGTCGTACAAGCGCTTGCGACGCTCGACGAACGAGCGCCCGTGGCTGCCGTGCGCCAAAGCCATGCTGCAGCGCTCGCCGAAGAGAACTCCCTGAGCTTCGAGCTGGCAGCCGCAACAGGGCCGATCGCCGTGCATCTGCACTTGCGCCGATGCCGCGAACAACCGCGCCCGGCGTGGATCGAGGTCAACGGCGTGCGCATGGACCGGCAGATCGGCGCTGACTATGCGCTCTCCTTCGCCGCCGCCGATGGTCGGCAGGCAAAGGTGCGGGATCCACTGCACCAACTCGTGTATCGTTTCATCGCCCTTCTGCAGGCCAAAGACATTGAACGAACCGCAGCCCTCGTCGCGTCCGCAGCCCTCCGGCTCCGGCTCTACTCGGACATCCTCCACGCCCTCGACGTCGCCGGCCGGTGACACGCGACCCACCGAGTCGCGCCCTGGCCAGAGCCGGTCCGTCGAACAGGTGCACGACTTTTCGCAGAAGCTGCAGCAGCCGAGTCTGTGGCCCAAGGTCGTCGACTACGTGCGCTGGCAGCGCGTGCACCGCGCCGCTGTGGCCGCGGGCACCGAGGCGCCGCCGATGCCCGACCTGGCGCCCCTGTCGATCAACCTCGACCTGACGACTGCCTGCAACTACGCCTGCGACCACTGCATCGACTGGGACATCCTCAACAGCAAGGAGAAGCACGACGACGACCAGCTGCGCGTGTCGATCCATCGCATGGCCGAACGCGGTCTGCGCAGCGTGATCCTGATCGGCGGCGGCGAGCCGACGCTGTACCCCGGGTTCGTGTCGTTCGTGGAGTTCTTGAAGGGCCTGGGTCTGTCCGTGTCGGTCGTGACCAACGGCAGCCGCGGCGACCGCATTCTGCAGGCGGCCCCATTCTTCACCGATGGCGACTGGGTGCGGCTGTCGCTCGACTCGGGCAGCAACGACGTGTTCCAGCGCATGCACCACCCGTCGAAGAAGTCGCTGACGCTCGACGAGATCTGCAGCTGGATCCCGCAGATCAAGGCTGTGAACCCGGCGCTGCAGATGGGCTTCTCGTTCGTGATCACGTGGCTCGGCGGCAGCCGCGGGGCGGTCAAGATCGTCGAGAACATCCACGAGATGGTGATGGCGGCCAAGCGAGCGTCGGACGCGTCGTTCGACTACATCTCGTTCAAGCCGTTCCTCGAGCGCCAGGAGGACGGCGCCGAGGTCATGGATCCGGCCAAGACCGAGGCCGAACTCAAGGCCGTGATCGCGCGCATCCAGGCGAACCTCGAAGAAGCCCGCAGCGTCGTGCGCAGCGACTTCCGCGTGCTCGCCAGCACCAACCTGCGCGTGCTGATGAGCGGCACCTGGCAGCAATACACGAAGCAGCCAAAGACCTGCCACATGCAGATGCTGCGCCAGGTCGTGACGCCGCTGGGCACCTACAACTGCCCGGCGCACCGCGGTGTGCAGAAGGCCAAGCTCGGCGGCGAAGCGCTGTGGAACGTGCCGCCCGCGGCGCAGCATCAGACGGAGCGCCTGCTCGAGACCTTCGATGCGAGCCACGAATGCCGCGAGGTGACGTGCCTCTACAACAGCACCAACTGGTGGCTCGAAGAACTCATCGCTGCGAGTGCGGATTTGCCCGACGAGGCGCCGTCCGGCGAGCGCAACGACTGGTTCTTGTAGAGATTCTCGAGAAGCCGTCGTCAGAGCCCGATCGTGACCGCCAGCGACTTCGTCGACACGAGGCCGGCGGGGTTGTTCGGCGCGACGTTGTCGAGGATCACCCACGAACTGAGCACGATCGTGTCGACGAGCGATACCTAGCTCGGCACCGACACGACCTGCGATGCGCCACCCGTGAAACCGGTCACCAACGCGAGCGTGATGCTCGCCGACGACGAGAGCCAGCAGTCAGGGTGACTGCCGATCAGCGACAGGTTGAATGGCAGCGGCGCGCCGTTCCACGTCGTCCACGAATCACCGAACACGAAGACCGCGAGCATTTCCGCCGCGCAACACATTGACCCTCCGTGCTGCAACAGCCCGCGCCGCATCGTTCGATCCCGTTCGGCGCGGCAGGTCACTGCGGCGTCAACGGAATGACGAGCTTCGTGCCGCCGGAGCCGGCCACAGTGAGGTTGCCGCTGCCCTGCAGACCGTTGCCAGTCGCCTGCACGGTGTAGCTGCCCGGCACCAACTCTACGTGCAGCCGCGTGCCGCCCGCGCGTGGCCAGGCTTCACTGCGCAGCACCACCTGCCCCTGCGCATCGGCGATGAGCACCTCGATGCGCATAGCGGGGGTCCCGCTCGGTGGGGCAAACTCGAGTTCGGCGCGCACACCCGTTTGCACTCGCACGTCGATCTGAGTCTCCGCCCCGGCTCGGATCTCGATCGGCTGCTGGCGACACGCAAGCCCCGCGCCCGAGACTTGCAGATGGTAGGTGCCGGGCGCCAGCGGCGGGGTTCGCCCGCGGCCATCGGCGAGTTCGAGGAACTCGGTGCGCGTGCCGCCGGCGCTGTAGATCGAGAGCCGCAGTTCGGGCAGCGTCACGGCGCTGTCCTGCACGAGTTGCACGAGTGCTGTGCCACCGGGCTGGAAACGAAGCTCGCCCACGTCCCAGACTTCGTTGTCGGCCAGCAGTCGGAACGGCAGCAAGATCGCAGGCAGCCCATCGCTCTGCAGATGCAGTTGGTACTCGCCGGGCGGATAGGGGCCGTAGTGGAACGCGCCGGTCTGTGGATCGACGGTCTCGGCGGGCGAGCCGCCGGCGCCCTTCTTCATCGGCGACACGTGCACGTTGGGGAGCGGCTTGCCGTCGGGATCGAGCACGGTGCCCTGGATGTGTACCCAGGCGGCGTCCGGCAACTCGATCACGAGCTCTTCGGGGCCGGGCACGACGCCCTCGAGCAACTTCTCGGGGAACACGCTCAGACGCCGCACCTGGATGCCAATGGATCTGCCCTCGACGCAGTTCTGAAACGCGAAGCGACCGTGCTCGTCGGTGTTCTCGAACGCGTGCCACTGGTCACCTGGCCGCCAGTTCTCGAGCGAGCCTTCGACCATCACAAACTGCAGCGGCGCGCCCTTCGTGTCGACGACGCGGCCTAGCAAGCGCAGTCCTGACGACAACACGGGATCCCATCGCAACGTTTCGCCGGGCGCGCCCTGGACCTCCGTCTCTGCCTTGCCGCGCGTTTCGTCGGCAATGCGCACGCGCAGCCGTTCGACGCCGAGGCCATCGACGCGAAACGAGCCGTCGTCGGCCGTGCGCACGTTGCGGCGGCCGATGTCTTGCCAGTCGCCGACCTCGACATCGACCTTCGCCAGCGGTTCGTGCTCGGCGTTGCGCACGGTGCCGAGCAGTGTGACGCCGGGCATCAGGTGGATCGTCAGCTCTTCGCGGCGGCCCGGCTGGACCTCGACCGTCTGCTGCCACGGTGCGAGGCCACGCGCGCGCACCGCGAGCGGCATCTTGCCGGTGACGACGCTGTCGAACTGGAAGCGACCGAGGGCGTCGGTGCGCACCAGCTCACTCTGCGGCGCCATCGCATTGGCTCCGTCGGGCAGCTTGTGGTTGCCCTGCTCCCTGTCGCCGGCGCGCACAGCGGCGCCGGCGACGGGAAGGCCCTGCGGATCGAGCACCGTGCCGGCAAGCGAGGCGCCGCCGCCGTCGAGCACGATCGTGAAGATGACCTCGGCGCCGTCGCCGGCTGTGAACTGGCGCATGGAACTGGGCCGGAAGCCGGCCTTGCGCGCGCCGAGGTGGCAGTGCGTCGGCATCGCGCTCAAACGGAACGTGCCATCGGCTTGGCTGTGGGCGACCGTGTTCGTCGTGCCGCCGCCCCAGCCCGAGACGACGATCGCCGCATCGCCGACGGGCGCACCGCGGTCGTCGACGACGCGACCCGTTGCGTTCATGCCCATCTCGAGAGACAGCGTCACTTCGTTCTGCTGCCCAGCCGTGATCT
>JBDSBS010000817.1:0-2663 GCA_039921435.1 Planctomycetota bacterium
GGCTTGTCATCTGGGGCGATATCGCTGCCCCGCGGCTCGCACCGTTCTTCCTCGCATGGGAAGTGCCGATCGTGAACCTCGATCGCAGTGGCAACGGCGCCTTTGGTCGCTTTTACATCGACGCCAAGACGGGTGGTGTGCTGCACTACCAGAACGACAAGCACGATTGCGGCACCGCCGGCTGCACGTCGGCTGAGCACCGGGCTCGCGATCTCTCGGTCGCATCCGGACCTGTGCTGACGGCGACGCCGAGTGCCAAACAGACGGCAGCGGCCCAACCGGTGCCAGCCCTGCCGGTGCCAGCCCTGCCGGTGCCAGCCCAACCGGTGCCAGCCCAACCGGTGCCAGCCCTGCCGGTGCCGACGACCGTCACGATCGTGGCCTGGACCCGCACCGGCGCTGACGCGTTCAGTGGGCTCGTCAACGTGCCACTGCCGCGCCTGGTCGTCACCGTGCCCGGCGTCGGTACGCGCACGACGGACGCCAACGGCGAATTTGTCATCGACATCGCGTCGCCCGTGACGATCACCATCTCGAACCTCGACGGCACCCACCACAACCCGATCGCCGGCCCCGATGCCCCCTCGGGCAGCTTCCTGGTCACCCCCGGTGTCAATGCCACGATCCAGCTCCTGTCGGCCGGCGCGACGAGCAACCAAGCGGCCCACACGACCACGACCTGGTGGATCGATCGCACCAACGAGTGGGCGCGCTTGATCCTCGGCAACACGTCGCAGCTCAACACCGCGGACTCGATCAGCCCAAACGTCAACGTCGTCAACACCTGCAATGCGTCGTACGGCGGCAACACGCTGAACTTCTTCAATGCCGGCGGCGGCTGCTCGAACACAGCCTTCTCGACAGTCATCGCCCACGAATGGGGTCACGGTCTCGACGACCGCTACGGCGGCATCGCCAACAGCTCCGCGGAAGGACTCAGCGAAGGATGGGGTGACATCACCGGGATGTATCAAGTAGACAGCCCCATCCTCGGCAGCGGGTTCCAGACTCAGGGCGTCGGTATCAGGAACGGCAACAACAATCGCCTGTGGCCCTACGCTGCCACGACAGGCAACCCACCGCCACCGCACCCGGCCGGCGAAGTCTGGATGGGTTTTGCCTGGCGCCTGCGCGACAACCTACGCGCCGCCTTCGGCCCCACGCTCGCGATCGACATCTCGAATGACATCGTCATCGGTTCGATCGTCGCCGACGCAACTACACGAGTCGACGCCACGCGCGAGGTCTTCATCGCCGACGACGACGACGGCAACCTGCTCAACGGCACACCACACTACGCGCAGCTCAGTGCGGCCGCGATCGCCAAGAACCTGCCGTACCCGCAACAGGTAGTCGCCGTGATCACGCACTCGGCCCTGCCCAACACGTCAGCTCGGCTCACGCCGCGCGAGGTCGCGGCGACCGTGCAACCCGTTGGCGGCACGATCGCGCAGGTGCGCCTGCACTTCAACGAGGGTGCGGGCAACGTCGTGCGCAACATGCACCCGACCGGCGCGACGAACGGCTACCGCGCTCTCTTGCCTGGCAAGGCGACTGGCTCGGTGAGTTACCACATCGAAGCCGTGCACAGCGGCGGCACCACCGTGCGACTGCCCGCCACCGGCGAGTACGCCTACGCGATCGACGCGCCGCTGGTGAACTTCTTCTCAACCGACTTCGAGACCGGCTCGGTCGGCTGGACCAGCGCCCAGGTGCTGACACAGAACGACTGGCAGATCGGCGATCCTGCTGGCAAGTCGGGCACGAGCTCGGGCGTCGCCTGGGCCGATCCGCAGACTGCGGCATCGGGCGTCAACTGTTACGCCAACGACCTCGGCAACACGATCGGCGCGACCGTTTGGAACGGCGCCTACGCGGCCAACGCCGAGAACTACCTGCGCTCGCCCGTCATCGATTGCACTGGTCGCATCGGCGTGACGCTGCGCTTCAAGCGCTGGCTCACGGTCGAAGACGCCGCGTTCGATCAGGCGACGATCTCCGTCAACGGCATCCAGGTCTGGCAAAACCCCGTCGGTAGCGACCTGGTCGACACGGCGTGGCAGACCGTCACCTACGCGCTGCCGACGGCCGACAACAACCCGGCCGTGCAGATCGAGTGGCGCCTGAAGGCCGACGGCGCGCTACAGCTCGGTGGCTGGACCATCGACGACGTCAGCCTCGGCGTGCCCGGCCCCAGCGGGATCGACGCCGAGTTGACGCTGTTGCCGGAGCAAGCCGTGCAGGGTTCGCCGCTCGTGCTAACGGTGGTCACGCCCGGCGGCTCGAGACCATTTTTCCTCGGTCTCGGCGACGCGATCGGCCCAACCATCGTGCCGGGCTTGCCGATCTTCTTCGTCGGCGGCAACGTGCTGATCCTCGGCGGCAGCACGGACGCGAGCGGCAACGCGGTGTACACGTTCCCCGCGCCGGGTTCGGTCCCGGTGACCGGCGAGCTGCTCTACAGCCAGGTGTTGACGGTCGATCCGACGTTCACCAACTTCGTCGTGTCGAACCGCTTCTTCAACCTGTTCACGCAGACGCCGTAGCGCGCTGATTCCTGCCAGCGCACGCTGCGCGCCCGCTGGAGCGTTCAAAACCGGTCTCTCCCGCTGCGAAAAGGCGCCGACAGGCGCCGCCGCAGCGGTAGGAGGTCTTGAACCGGT
>JBDSBS010000818.1:0-2724 GCA_039921435.1 Planctomycetota bacterium
GACCGACTACGGCTCGTTCATCGTCAACGGCACCGAGCGCGTGATCGTCTCGCAGCTGCACCGTTCGCCGGGCGTGTTCTTCGAGCACGACAAGGGCAAGACGCATTCGAGCGGCAAGCTGCTGTTCAGCGCCCGGATCATTCCGTACCGCGGCTCCTGGCTCGACTTCGAGTTCGACCCGAAGGACATCCTATATTTCCGTGTCGACCGCCGCCGCAAGATGCCGGTCACGATCCTGCTGAAGGCGATCGGCCTGAACCCCGAGGCCATCCTCGCCAACTTCTTCGTGTTCGACAATTTCCGCCTGATGGACTCGGGCGCCCAGCTCGAATTCGTCGCCGACCGGCTGCGCGGCGAGATCGCGCGCTTCGACATCACCGACAAGGACGGCAACGTCGTGGTCGAGAAGGACAAGCGCATCACCGCGCGCCACGTCCGCACGATCGAGACCTCGGGCACGACCTTCATCAGCGTCCCCGAGGACTATCTGCTCGGCCGCATGCTGGCGCGCAACGTGGTCGACGCCGATACTGGCGAGATTCTTGCCAAGGCCAACGACGAGCTGACCGAAGCTCTGCTTAAAAAGCTGCGCGTTGCAGGCGTGAAGGAAATCCCCGCGCTCTATACCAACGAGCTGGACGAAGGCGCCTATATCTCGCAGACGCTGGCCGCCGACGAGACCGCGGACCAGCTGGCCGCGCGGGTTGCCATCTACCGCATGATGCGGCCCGGCGAGCCGCCGACCGAGGATGCGGTCGAGGCGCTGTTCCATCGCCTGTTCTATTCGGCCGATACCTACGACCTGTCGCGCGTCGGCCGCATGAAGTTCAACGCCCGCGTCGGGCGCGACGTGCCGGAAGGCGCGATGACGCTATCGAACGAGGACATCCTCGACGTCGTCAAGATCCTGGTCGAGCTGCGCAACGGTCGCGGCGAGGTCGACGATATCGACCACCTCGGCAATCGCCGCGTGCGCTGCGTCGGCGAACTGGCCGAAAACCAGTACCGCTCGGGCCTGGCGCGGATCGAAAAGGCCGTGAAGGAACGGCTCGGCCAGGCCGAGACCGAGGCCTTGATGCCGCACGACCTCATCAACAGCAAGCCGATTTCGGCTGCGTTGAAAGAGTTCTTCGGCGCGTCGCAGTTGTCGCAGTTCATGGATCAGACCAATCCGCTGTCCGAAATCACGCACAAGCGGCGTGTTTCGGCCCTCGGACCGGGCGGCCTGACGCGCGAACGCGCCGGCTTCGAGGTAAGAGACGTACACCCGACGCACTACGGCCGGGTGTGCCCGATCGAAACCCCGGAAGGCCCCAACATCGGCCTGATCAATTCGCTCGCGCTGTACGCGCAGTTGAACGAGTACGGGTTCCTGGAGACGCCGTATCGGCGCGTGGCCGACGGCAAGGTGACGATGCAGATCGACTATCTGTCGGCGATCGAAGAAGGTAAGTACGTCATCGCGCAGGCGAGCGCGACGCTCGACAAGGATGGCAAGCTGATCGACGAACTGGTGTCCGCCCGCGACAACGGCGAATCGGTGCTGACCTCGGCTGAGCGCATCCAGTACATGGACGTGGCGCCGACGCAGATCGTGTCGGTGGCGGCCTCCCTCGTGCCCTTCCTCGAGCACGACGACGCGAACCGCGCACTGATGGGCGCCAACATGCAGCGCCAGGCCGTGCCGACGCTGCGCCCGGAGAAGGCGCTGGTCGGCACCGGCGTCGAACGCGTTGCCGCCAAGGACTCGGGCACCGTCGTCGCCGCGCGCCGCGGCGGCGTCGTCGACTATGTCGATACCAACCGCATCGTGATCCGCGTCAACGACAAGGAGACCGTGGCGGGCGAGGTTGGCGTCGATATCTACAACCTGATCAAGTACCAGCGTTCGAACCAGAACACCAACATCCACCAGCGCCCGATCGTCAAGCGCGGTGACGTGGTCGCGGCCGAGGACATCATTGCCGACGGCGCCTCGACCGATATCGGCGAGCTGGCCCTGGGCCAGAACATGCTCGTCGCGTTCATGCCCTGGAACGGCTACAACTTCGAGGATTCGATCCTCATCAGCGAGCGCGTGATCGCCGAAGACCGCTATACCTCGATCCACATCGAGGAACTGGTGGTCATGGCGCGCGATACGAAGCTCGGCGCCGAAGAGATCACGCGCGATATCCCCAACCTGTCGGAGCAGCAACTCGCGCGCCTGGACGAGTCGGGCATCGTGTATGTCGGCGCCGAAGTAAACCCGGGCGATACGCTGGTCGGCAAGGTCACCCCGAAGGGCGAGACCACCCTCACGCCGGAGGAAAAGCTGCTGCGGGCGATCTTCGGCGAGAAGGCTTCGGACGTGAAGGATACGTCGCTGCGCGTCGACCAGGGCACCAACGGCACGGTCATCGACGTGCAGGTCTTCACCCGCGAAGGCATCGTGCGCGACAAGCGGGCTCAGCAGATCATCGACGATGAGCTCAAGCGCTACCGTTTGGACCTGAACGACCAGTTGCGCATCGTCGAGGCCGACGCGTTCGACCGGATCGAGAAGATGCTGGTCGGCCAGGCCGCCAACGGCGGACCGCAGAAGATCGCCAAGGGCACGGTCATCGACAAGGTCTATATGGCCAGCGTCGAGCGCTATCACTGGTTCGATATCCGCCCGGCCGACGAGAACGTCGCGAGCCAGCTCGAAAGCGCGAAAAACTCGCTCGAGCAGACCCGCCACGG
>JBDSBS010000819.1:0-5774 GCA_039921435.1 Planctomycetota bacterium
AGACGACGCCCATGCCGCCGCGACCGATCTCACGCTGCAAGACGTAGCCGCCGAGCTGTGGCGGCACCGATTGCATCGTCGGAAGGATTCGGGTCTTTCTGAGTTCGGGCGGCTCCAGGAAATCCGATTCCAGCATGGGAACACTGGCGACCAGCTCGAGCACTCGACGCTTCAGCTCGGGATCAGCGCCGCACGCGTCCGCGATGAACTGCCCACGTTCGGGCTCGTCCAGATACATGGCGCGCACGAAGATCTTGGTGGCGTAGTCATCGCCGGAGTTTGTCATCGCGTTCCCCCGAGTCGTTCACGAAGCAGGGTCTTGACGGCCTGCCATCTTCGCTGGGCCGTCCTGATGCTGATGCAGGCCAGCTCCGCAACTTCCTCCAGTGTTCGCCCCGCGAAGAACCGCAGCTCGACGATCTCGACGAGTTCCGGTTCGGCCCGACCGAGATGAAGCAGGCACTCATCGAGGTCAACCATGTCAACGGAGCGGCGCTGGTAGGCATCGACGAGGTCGTCAAGAGGCACGCGTTCGCCTCGATTGTGGCGCTTGATGGTCTGCCGACGGCGGGCATGGTCGGTCAGGATCTGCCTGATCACCCGTCCGGCCAGGCGCATGAAGTGTATGCGATCGTTCCACGTGGCGTCGCGCTCCGCGAGTCGCACGTAGACTTCGTTCACGAGTGCCGTGGCTTGCAGCGTGTGGCCCGGCGCTTGGTCGCGAAGGCTCTGCCGGGCGAGGTTCTTCAGTTCGTCCAAGACAAGCGGGAACAGTCGCTCGAGAGCGGCTTCTTCCCGATTTCCGGCGGCACCGGAACCGGCCCCAGGGGGATCGATATGCGATGACAGTTCTGCTCTCCAATGCAAAGGAACCGCGGGCGGCAGGGTAGCTACGGCAACTCCAGCCGTCCAGCGGAGGTCACCAGTCCAACGCGTTTGGCGGCCGCGGTAGGACAAGAAGACCGAGATTCTGGTGCATCGCGGTGCGTCGCCGCAGTTGTTGGCCCACGCCAACGACCGCCGCGATGGGTCAGGTTCTGCGGGACCGCTGCCCTCGCCACGGAGGGTCGCTGTGGTCTGACCCCACTCGCTGGCAGGATCGCGGCACTGGGCGCAGCACTGGGTCACCCGGTCCGCGCGCTCGTCGACGTCTGGGACGGCGACGCGATCCTCATGGCGCAAGCGCTCGCGCGGCAGCTTGGCTTGGCGGTTGGCATCAGCAGCGGGGCCAACTCCTCGGGGCCGTGCAGCTGGCCGAGAGCGGCAACGACCGGGGTGCCGTCGTCACCGTCTTCTGCGACAGCAGAAGTACCTGTCGACCGACCTCTGCCGCGACGAGCCCGTGCAGGTCAACTACCTGTCGCCGAGCATCGAGCTCACCGGCTTTCGCGCCGTGCGTTGAGCGCACGACACCGCGCGGCTACTTGCCGGGTGCCGTGCCCGGTGCCTTGCCCGGTGCCTTGCCGGGTTCCTTGCCCTCGTCAGCGGGAGCCTGTTTCTTGATGTCGGGCAGCACTTCGTCGATGCGCTTGGCGATCGGCGACTCGGGCAAGAGGCTCTTGGCCAGTTCGAGCGAAGCGACCGCGGCCTTTGCGTCGTGGCTCGTGTCCATGATGATCATGCCCTTGAAGAAGAGCGCGAGCTGGTGCTGGATCTTGCTCTTGGGTGCCTTGACGACCTCTTCGACCTTGGCGAGTGCCTTGTCGCCCTCGCCGGCTTCCATGTGCGGCCCGATCAGTTCTTGCAGCATGTTCGCTTCGCCCTCGATCTCGCGCTGCTCGGCGATGTCCTTGGCCTTGGTCTCGTACTTCGCCTTGAGGTTGAGCTTGCCGTCGGCGTCGAGCTTGACGATCTCCTGCATCGTTGTGAGGTGGTAGGCATCGACCAGCTCGGCATCGAGCGTGGCCAGGGCCGCATCCAAGGCAGTCGCGCGTTCGCCGCCCTTCTTGCCCGCAGCGTCCTTCATGGCCACAGCGAACGGCTCGCCCTTCTTCTTGAGCTCGGCCAGAGACTCGAGGTACTTCTCCGGGCCGCCCTCGGCGTAGCCCGTGGCGCCGTAGGGACGGCCCTCGGCATCCGTCAGCAGGATCGTCGGGAAGCCCTGCACCGGGTAGTCAGCGCGCAGCTTCTTGTTCTGCGCCGTGATCTCGGCCGACAGCAGCTCCTTGTTGCGCGGGTAGTCGAGCTTGACCAACACGAACGACTTCGGCGCGGCCGTCTTGAAGGCGTCTTGCGAGAAGACTTCCTCGTCGAGCTTGACGCACCAGCCGCACCAGTCCGATCCCGTGAAGTCGATCAGCAGGTCCTTGTTCTCGGCCTTGGCCTGGGCCTTGGCCTTGGCGAAGTCCTGGAACCACAGGCTGTCCTTGGCTGGCTCGACCCTATCTTGGGTGACGGGTTCTTGGGTGACGGGTTCTTGGGCGATGGACAGAAGTGCGAGACTGGAGAACACGACGGCGGAACGCAGCATGAAGCCTCTCGGTATCAGGAAAATGGGGGCGCGGATGCTACGAGGTGCGAACGGCGGTGCGACGTGCAAACTGGCAGTTCTCGGCCGCGCGGGCTATTTCGGCAGAGCCGAGCGGGCGATCGCGGTGCGCAGCAACTCGTCGACGAGCACCGGGTCGGCGCGACCCTTGGTGGCCCGCATGACGTTGCCCTTGAGCGCGTCGATCGCACGGTCCTTTCCATCTCGTACTGCAGCCGCCGCTTCGGGCAAGGCGACAATGGCAGCGGCGACGAGCGGCTCGAGCACCTTGGGGTCGGCAATGCGCAGCAGGCCGAGTTCGCTCATGGCATCGGCGGCGGTGCCGTTGTGGTCGAGCATGTGGCGGAAGACCTGGCGCGCCGAGACCTGGGTCAGCGCCTTTTGGTCGAGCAGCCGCAACAGCTCGGCCAGCCGTTCGGGCGTCACCGGGAAGTCGGCGAGCGGCGTCGCGCGTTCGCGCTGCGCTGGCAACACGTCGCTCATGACCCAGTTGCTGGCGGTCTTGGCGCCGGTACCGGCGCGCACGACGGCTTCGAACCAATCGCCGGTTCTCGTCTCCTGAGTCAGTGCGTCGATGTCGTACTCGGGCAACCCGTAGACCTCGCGGTAGCGTTGGCGCCGCGCCTGGGGCAGTTCGCCGAGGGCCCGACGTTGGGCCTCGATGAAGGCCTCGTCGAGCACGAGCGGCGGCAGGTCGGGATCGGGGAAGTAGCGGTAGTCGGGGGCCGACTCCTTGCTGCGCATGGGACGCGATTCGCCCGTCTCGTCGTTCCAGCTGCGGGTCTCGGCGGCGATGCGACCGCCCGCGGACAGCACTGCGGCCTGGCGGCGTTCTTCGTACTCGAGCGCGCGCTGCACCATCTTGAGCGAATTGAGGTTCTTGACCTCGACCTTGGTGCCGTACTCGGTGGCCCCTGCGGGCATCAGCGAGATGTTGGCATCGCAGCGCATCGAACCGAGTTCCATGTCGCAGTCGCTGACGCCGGCGAAGCGCAGGATTTCGCGCAGGTTGACGAGGAACGCGTGCGCGTCGATCGGGTTGCGCAGGTCTGGTTCGCTGACGATCTCGACGAGCGGCACGCCGGCGCGGTTGAGGTCGACGAGCGTGCCGAGGTCGCCGTGTGTCAGCTTGCCCGCGTCCTCTTCGATGTGGATGCGGTGCAGGCGGCAGCCGCGTTTGCCGTCGAGTGGCACGGTGCCGCCGAGGCAGACGGGCTCTTCGTACTGGCTGATCTGGTAGCCCTTGGGCAGGTCGGGATAGAAGTAGTTCTTGCGGGCGAAGCGCGAGATGCGCTGCACGTTGCCACCGAGGGCGAGGGCTGTGCGCACGGCGAGGGCGATCGCGGTTGCGTTCGGGCGCGGCAAGACGCCGGGCAAGCCGAGGTCGATGACGTGCACGCGCGTATTGGGGTCGCCAAGTGCCGCCGCCGGTGCCGGCGAGAAGAGCTTGCTGTGCGTCGCCAGTTGCACGTGCACTTCTAGGCCGATGACGGTCGTGAAGGTGGTCACGGCAGCGCCCTCTGCAGGTGGTGTTCGGTGTGCTGCTGAAAGACGTGGCCGACCTGGAGTAGCAGGTCTTCGCGCATGGCGGGGGCCATCGCTTGCAGGCCGATCGGGCGGCGGTCGGCCGTGAAACCGCAGGGCAGGGACAGCGCGGGCAGGCCCGCGAGGCTGGCCGGCACGGTGAGGGCGTCGCAGAGGTACATCGAGACGGGGTCGTCGATGCGGCTGCCGAGCGGGAAGGCCGCGATGGGCGAGGTGGGGCTGAGCAGCAGGTCGCAGGTCGCGAACGCGCGTTCGAAGTCCTCGCGCAGCAAGGTGCGGGCCCGCGTGGCTTGGCCGTAGAACTGGTCGTGGTAGCCGAACGACAGCGCGAAGGTCCCCAGGAGAATGCGGAGCTGGACTTCGTCGCCGAAGCCAGCGCTGCGACTCGCCGTGATCATGGCTTCGCAGCGACCGGGCCCGTCGCGGCGCAGGCCGTAGCGTACGCCGTCGTAGCGGGCGAGGTTGGAGGCCGCTTCGGCGGTTGCGATGAGGTAGTAGGTGGCGACGGCGTAGGCGACGTTGGGCAGCGAGCACTCGATGAGTTCGGCGCCGAGGTCGCGCAGGTGCTCGGCTGCGCGTTGGGTCGCCGCGGCAACTTCGTCGTCGAGCCCGGGTCCATTCAGTTCCCACGGCAGGCCAATCTTGAGGCCGCGCAGATCGCGGCGGTCGCCCAGGTGGTCGAAGACCTTGTCTGCGGTGGGCGCGCTCGTGGGGTCGGCGGGGTCGAGGCCCGCGCTGGCGTCGAGCCATAGGGCCAGGTCCTCGGCGGTGCGGGCCAGACCGCCGATGCAGTCGAGCGAGCTGGCGTAGGCGATCAGGCCATAGCGGCTGACGCGGCCGTAGGTCGGCTTGAGCCCCGTCACGCCACAGAGCGACGCCGGCTGTCGAACGGAGCCACCCGTGTCGCTGCCAACCGCGAGTGGGCACAAGTCCGCCGCGACGGCAGCGGCGCTGCCCCCGCTGCTGCCCCCGGGCGTGAGGTCCCGTCCCCACGGATTGCGCGTCGGGCCGAACGACGAGGTCTCGGTCGAGCTGCCCATGCCGAACTCGTCCATGTTCGTGCGGCCCAGCAGCACCGCACCGGCAGCCTCGAGGCGCTGCAGCACGGTCGCCGAGTAGGGTGACCGATAGCGTTCTAGCATGCGGCTGCCCGCACTGGCGATTTCGCCGTCGAGTACGAGGTTGTCTTTCCAGGCAACTGGCACTCCCGCGAGCGGGCCGAGCGGCTGCCCGCGTCGCCGCGCTGCGTCGACCGCCTGGGCTGTTGCAAGTGCGGCTTGTCGACGGCAGTTCAAGAAGGCGTGCAGGTCAGGGTCGAGCCGCGCAGTCCGGTCGAGGCAGGCGATCGCGACTTCGTAGGCTGAGAACTCGCCGGCCTGCATGCCTCGCACGAGCGCGGCCGCCGACAACTGCCAAAGGGAACTCATCCGTCGACGACTCGAGGCACGACGAAGGAGCCGGCGGCGCAGCGCGGTGCGTTGGCGAGGACCTTCTCGACGGGTAGCGGCGCTTCGGCCACGTCGACCCGCAAGGTCATCGGCAACGGCCGCCGGTACGGCGTTGGGGCGGCCTCGCCGGTCGACATGTCGCGTAGTGCTTCGAATGCCGAGAGCACGCGCTGTAGCCGCGCCAAGAGCATTGCCTGGCGGTCCTGGGGTAGGTGCAAGCGGGACAGTTCCGCTAGCTGCTGAAGCAGCGCTCGATCGATCGGGGGCGGATTCGGCATGCTGGAAGACATGGA
>JBDSBS010000820.1:0-2719 GCA_039921435.1 Planctomycetota bacterium
GGCACCGTCGACATCATCTACACCGGCGCGTCGTTCGCGGCGCGCTCCTACCCGCGCCTGGCCGTCAATTACTACCCGTTCACGTTCCGCGATACCGATCACCTGTTGAAGTACGCGCACAGCGACATCTTCAAGGAACTGGCGGACGGCTACAAGAAGGCCACCAGCGGCAACACGATCATCGCGATGACCTACTACGGCGTGCGTCAATCGACGACGAACAAGCCGTTCAAGACCTGCGACGAGATGAAGGGGCTGAAGATGCGCGTGCCGGATGCGCCCGCGTACACCGCGATGCCGAAGGCCTGCGGCGCCAACCCGACACCGATCGCCTTCGCGGAGGTGTACCTCGCGCTGCAGAACGGCACCGTCGACGCGCAGGAAAATCCGCTGACGACGATCGAGGCGAAGAAGTTCTACGAGGTGCAGAAGTACATCGTGCTGACCGGCCACATCGCGGACGCGCTCGTCACGGTGGTGTCGCCGAGTGCCATGGGCAAGATGGCGCCTGCCGAGCAGAAGATGCTGACGGAGATCGCCCAGGAGGCGGCAACGAAGGCCGGCCAGGACATTGCCAAACGCGAGGGCGAGCTCGTCGCCGAGTTCAAGAAGAAGGGCATCACGGTCATCGAAGTCGACCGCAAGGACTTCCAGCAGCGCGTGCTGAAGGCCATCGACTTTGCTTCGATGGGGCTCGAGAAGAAGGACTGGGACCGTGTCGAAGCGCTGAAGTGATCGCTGTGTTCGTTCGAGAACCAGCCAAGTGACCCCGCAGGATTCAGGCGCAGCCGAACGCGTCATCGGAGACGATGGCGAGTTCCATGCACACGACCAGGCGGTAGACCTCTCCGACACGACGTTCGAGGGCTGGGTCGCGCTGGGCATCTTCTGGATCCTCGGCGTGACGGTGTTCTACCAGTTCTTCACGCGCTACGTGCTGAACGACTCCGCCGCCTGGACCGAGGAGATCGCGCGCTACCTGCTGATCGGCGTCGTGTTCGTCGGCGCGTCGATCGGCGTGGCGCGCAACACCCAGATCCATGTCGACTTCGTCTACCGGTTGATCCCGGCGCGTGCCGGCCGCTGGATGTCGCTGTTCGTCGACATTCTCCGCGTCGCGTTCCTCGGCGCCTGCGTCGTGCTCACCGCAATGATGATGAGCAAGCTCGGCAGCAACTCGCGCATGACGATGGTCGACCTGCCGATGAACGTGGTCTACGGCGTGTGCCTGTTCGGTTTTGCGGCGATGACGTGGCGCTCGATCCGGGTCGCGCTGATCCATGCCGAGCGCGGCTATAGCGTACTGGAACGTCCCGAGACGACGATGCGGGACCGCTGACCCATGCTGCAGTTCATCTTCGTGCTGCTGATGGGCAGCGGTCTGCCGGTGGCCATCGCGATGGCCGGCTCGACCTTGGTCTACATCTGGTGGACCGGCAATCTGCCCGCCTTCGTCGTGGTGCACCGCATGGTCAGCGGCATCGACAGCTTTCCGCTGCTGGCGGTGCCGTTCTTCATCCTCGCCGGCAACCTGATGAACAACGCCGGCATCACCAACCGCATCTTCGGTCTCGCGCTGGCGCTCGTCGGATGGCTGAAGGGCGGCCTTGGCCACGTCAACGTGGTGGCCTCGATGATCTTCTCCGGCATGAGCGGCACGGCGATCGCCGATGCCGCCGGCCTCGGCACGATCGAGATCCAGGCGATGCGCGAGCAGGGCTATTCGGACGAGTTCTCGGTCGGCGTCACGGCGGCGTCGGCGACCCTCGGCCCGATCATTCCGCCGAGCCTGCCGTTCGTGATCTACGCGATGCTCGCCAACGTGTCGGTCGGTGCGTTGTTCCTGGCCGGCATCATGCCCGGGCTGCTGCTGGCCGCGCTGATGATGGCCACGGTGAGCTACTACGCGTGGCGCAACGACTGGGGCAGCGACGCCAAGTTCAGCGGCCATCGGTTCGCCAAGGCGATGGCGGAGCTGGCGGTCGTCGCCGGTTGGCCGGTCGCGATCTGGCTGCTCGTCAAGGCCGGTGCGCCGCCGCGCGTCACGGTGATGATCGGGCTCGTCGCGCTCTTCGTTGCGGACCGCGTGTTCCGCTTCCAGGCCGTCCTTCCGGTGATGACTCCGGTGCTGCTGGTCGGCGGCATGACCACCGGCATCTTCACGCCGACCGAAGGCGCGATCGCCGCGTGCCTTTGGGCGATGGTGCTGGGCTTCTTCTGGTACCGCTCGCTCAGCTTCAAGGTGTTCACCCGCGTGTGCCTCGACACCGTGGAGACCACGGCCACCGTGCTGTTCATCGTCGCCGCGTCGTCGATCTTCGCCTGGATGCTCACCGCCACGGGCGTCACGGCGGCGATCGCGCAGTGGGTGCTGGGGGTGACCCGCGAGCCGTGGCTGTTTCTGCTGCTGGTGAACCTGCTGATGTTGTTCATCGGCTGCTTCCTCGAGCCGGTCGCCGCGATCACGGTGCTGGTGCCGGTCCTGATGCCGGTGGTCCAGCAGCTCGGCATCGACCCGGTGCACTTCGGGCTCGTGATGGTGCTGAACCTGATGATCGGGCTGCTGACGCCGCCGGTCGGCCTGGTGCTCTTCATCATGGCTCGAATCACCGGCATGAGCATCGAGCGCACCACGATGGCGATCCTGCCGTGGTTCGTGCCGCTGCTCGCCAGCCTGGCGATCATCACGTACATGCCGCAGCTGTTCCTGTGGCTGCCG
>JBDSBS010000821.1:0-2696 GCA_039921435.1 Planctomycetota bacterium
CCACACGCAGCCGTCAGCGCGGCTTGGCGCTCGGCCACCGCGTGCTGCGACACTTCGTGGAACAGCGCTTCGATGCGCGCCCAGCGTTCACGCGTCCACGTCATCGGGCTCCGGCTCCGCCAAGAGGTCGGCGCGCAAGAAGGCCCGCGCGATGCGCCAATCGCGAGCCGCCGTGCGCGGCGACAAGCCGAGCAACTGCGCCGCTTCGTCGACGGTCAGGCCACCGAAGAAGCGCAGCTCCACCAGCCGTGCCTTGCTCGGATCGAACTCGGCGAGGCGCTGCAGCGCTTCGTCGAGCGCCAACAACCGCTCGTCGGCTACCGCGGCCGGCAGTTGATCGGTGTCGATGTCGCTCTGCACCACACCGCCGCCGCGCTTCAAGCGATGCCGACGACGCCCGTGTTCGACCAAGATGCGCCGCAAGGTCGTGACGGCCGCTGCCAAGAACTCGGACCCGTTCGCGAAGCTTGGCGTCGTCGATCCGAACAGCCGCAGGTACGCCTCGTTCGCCAAGGCGGTTGGCGGCAGTGTGTGGTTGCGACGTTCGTTGCGCATCAAGCCGCGCGCCAGCCGACGGATCTCGTCGTACAAAGCCGCGACCGTCGACCCATCGGGCAGCTCGTCGGTGGGCGACTGCTGCAGGTAGCGGGTAATGTCCGGCATCGGCGCGGGTCCAACGCAAGTTCGAGACCGCGGCGATTGTGTTCGCATCCCGTGCATCGTGGCAATGCCCGAGCCGCAAGCATGGCGGGGAATCGTGCCCGTACGGCCGTTGCGCACAACCGATGGGCCGCACCATGGTCCCAACGGGATCGTGTCCACAAGTCGGACACGACCACTGGTGCCAGTACGTCGGGCGCCTGGCCGGAGACCCGCGGCCAACCCCATCGAGTGGGGAGCTTCCTGCTGGATTGGCGGGATGCTGCTCATGGCAACAGTGCCACCGAGCAGTCAAGTGCCATCGCGACTCGCGACTGCCAGCTTGCTCGCGCCGAAGTGCTCAGTTCGTCGTGCACTTCAGCGCGTTCGTCGACGTGAAGCCTTGCGGGCCCGTGGCATCGAGCAACCACGCCTGACTGAAGAGCACGTAGCCGGCAGCGACTGTCGGCGGGATCGGCAGCGAGAACGTCGCGGCGCCGCCCGCGTCGGTCGTGAGCAGCAAGATCACGTCGGGCGATGGCACCAGCAGGCCACCGAACAGGGGCACGTCGAGGCGCTGCGTACCCGCGGCGAGCAAGGCGATCGTGCTCGCCGGCCCGGCAATCGTCCAATCCAGCGCGGTGCCACCCTGAGCCGAGCCGCGTCCTGACAGTTGCGGCACGCCCGCGGCACCCGAGGTGCCATGCAAGAGGTTGCGCCACGCCGGTTGCGTGCGCCATTCGGCGATGCTGCGGCTCGGCAGGCCGCCGGCCGAGAACAGGTCCCCACTCGCATAGACGCTCGCGGTGGCGCGGTCGACGAAAAGCGTCACCGGCACGCCGCCGATGCCGGTGCCGAGTGGCTGCCACGTCGTCCCGTGCAATTTGAGGCAGAGGCCACGCGGGTCGCCGCTGAGGCCCGCGTAGAGATCGCCGTCGAGTTCGGCGAACGAGTAGGCCGAGTAGCCGCTCACGGGTGCTGGCAATGCGCGCCATTGGCTGCCGTCCCAGCGCGCCATGAGCGCGGCCGGAACGCCATTGACGGCGGTGAAGCGGCCGCCGACCACGAGTTCGCTGCCGTAGCTCGAGATCGTCTGCAAGAAGTCGTTGGCCGTGCCGATCGATTGCAGCTGCGTGCCGTTCCACCGCAGGATGCGATGGTTCGAGGAGTCGTCGTTGGTCGCGTAGAGCAGGCCGTCGCTGTGGGTGTGCAGCCGATCGATGATGCCCGTCGGAGGCACAGCGACGGAGACGAAGGACGACCCGTTCCAGCGCTGCAGCGCCGAACCGCCGCAGGCGAACAGCTCGGTGCCGTGCGCATGCAATCGCACGGGGCCAAAGGGCGCAAACGACGACCACGAGGTGCCGTCGAACTTCGCCGACCCAGGGAACGGCTGGCCGTCGATGTGCGTGAAGTTGCCGCTGACGACGACGTTGCCTTGGTAGACCGCGGCGTCGTAGACAATGCCACCGCTGACGCGGCCGAGCAGGTTCCAGCGGTCGCCGTCGAAGAACGCGAGACCCACCGCCGGCGCGGTGCCGGCTTCGCTGAAAGCACCCGCGGCGACCCAACCGTTGCGCCACGCGAGCATGCGGTCGATGCGTCGGTCGAGACCGTTGCCGCCACCAAGGGCCCGCCAGCCCCCGCCGCCGTCGAACGCCACGACGTTGGCCGAGGCCACTGTCAGTGCACCCGGTGCAGGACCAGCGAGCGTGAACTCACCACCGACGATGAGCTCAGTGCCATGCATGTGCAGCGCGCGCATGCTTGTGCCTTGCGAGCCGCTGAAAATGCCAGCCACGGTGCCAGCAGTGCTCCATGTCGTGCCATCCCAGCGCGACAGCACGCCGCCCGAGTCGGTGTAGAGGTCCGTGCCGAAGGTGAGCAGCGCGAAGGACGGCACGCCCGCGGGGTTGCCACCGAGGGCACTCCAGCTCGTTCCGTTCCACGCCCCAGGCATCGCGACGTTGGCACCGATCTGGAACTGCCCGGCCGCGATCAGCTGCGCGCCATGCGTCTCGAGCGCGAAGACCAGCGCGAAGGAACCGGCGCCGAGC
>JBDSBS010000822.1:0-6217 GCA_039921435.1 Planctomycetota bacterium
TCGAGCCGCAACAGCAGCTGCTGCAGGGTTTGTTCGATCTGTCCCTGTAGTTGCAAGCAACGTTGCAGCAGGGGCGCGCGGTCGCCGTCGTTGCGGGCGATTTGGGCTTCGGCGAGGGCGCGCAGGACGTTGGGGCCGGCCTTGGCGACCAACCCGTCGGCGAGCGCGATCATCGTTAGGATCGGATCCAGGGTCGTCTCCATGGCACCCAGTGTACCCGCGCTGCGAGCTTGCTGCAGATCGCGGTAGAAAGCTGGGTCGAGGGCCAGCGGCGTCTGCAGCTTCTGGCTGTGTTGCCGGTACAGCTCGATGACCTTTTCGGCGTGTTGGCTCGTCTCCAAACGGTTCCAGAGGTGCAGGTCGAAGGCCCGCATGAGCCCGCGATGCATGCGCTCGCAAGAACTGGCAATGCGGCCCTGACCGACTTCGATGCCGGTCAGCAGCTGCGCCAACTCGCCCGCTGGCAAGGCGGTCTTGGCGATCAGTTCTTCGAGGCGCTGGCGGCGGTCGGTTTGGATCTCGAGGGCCTGGCCGATCTCCTCGCGCAGGCCGCGGAAGGCCTTCGCGATGGCCGCCGCGAGCTGAGGTGCATCGACGATCTGCACGATGCGCCGAGGCAGGTCGGTGGCCCCGGCCTGCGGTTCCTTGTTGTCGCGCAGCCCGAGTTGCAGCACGAGCCCGTCGTTGCTCGCCGCGGCAGTCGTACCGAGCAAGTCCTTGACCTCGAGCAACTCGGTGAGGATCGCTTGGGTCACGGGCTTGCCGGAAACCGGCAGCAGCGGGCGGTCGAGTGTCTTGGTGCCAGCGCGTTCGACGCCGAGTGCGACGGCCGCGAGCCCGAAGTCGTCGTGCACGTCGAGGCGCACGCAGAGCAGGGCAGTCGGCAGCAGCAGCGTCGACTCGTCGTCCGGCAAGAGCCAGCGACCAACCGGGGCGTAGTCCTGCAGGGCGGCAATCGGGTAGGTGCCCGGGTTGGGGTTGCGCAGACCGTTGTCGGCAAGCAGCTCGATCTGGTAGCGGTCGGAGCCCTCGATCGCAAACTGGCAACGATGCACGGTTGCAGTGCCGCTGTCGTCTTCCAGCGTCGTCGGCGCGAACTCGATGCGCCGTCCGCTCTCGAGGAACACCATCGACGCCTGGCGCACGGCCGCCGTCGTCGTCAGCGACAGTTCGATCGCGCTGCCGATGAGCGCCTCGATGGCACCGCCGCTCTGTACGAGACTCTCGATGCCGGTGTAGGCCGGGGGCCGGATCGTCGCTCGCAGGGAAGCGACCTGCGCTGGATGGATGGTGCGCACGATGACAAGTCGGTCGCCGTGCTCGTCGTCGCCGCCGCGCGCGTGGAATTCGAACGTGCCGGACACACGGCGGAAGACGTGGCGGAAGCGGTCGCCGGGTCGCGGCGTCATCGCGATGCTGCGCGGCTCGACGTCTTTGTCCGGACCGGCCTCGCGCCGCGTGCGCACGTCGAGGAAGACATCCTTCGGCACTGTGCCCTGCGCGTGCACCGAGACGTGCAGGTCGGCGCCGGCCGGTACGGTCAGCTCGATCACTTCGCCGCTGTCCTTGCGCTGCAGGTCCGGACCGGCGGTCGGCAGTTCGAGGACGAGCGTCGTCTCGCGCGGGTAGTCGGCGCGTTGGCCCAGATGGCGCCAGAGAAAGGCCATCGCCGTGTCTGGTGCCAGGGCGCAGCCAGCGACGATGACCGTGGTCAGGGCGGTGGCCGCAAGCAGCAAACTGCGGGTCCGGCGGCCGTCGAACAAGCGATCCAGGGGCAACTGCCGCGCCGCCACCGCGGTCTCGTCGAGCAGGTGCGCGATCATCGCGCGCGATTGGTTGCGCAGGCGGTCTTCGGGCACGGCCTGCAGTTGCACGGCGGAGACCAACCGTTCGTGCAGTTCGGGGAATGCGCGTTCGACCCACATCGCCACGTCGATGTCGGAGAAGCGGCGAGTCAATGGATAGCGCACGAAGCGCAGGCAGGCCCAGCCGAGCAGGCCCACGGTGACTATCGTGTGCAGCAGTCGGATCGGGAGCGGCAAGCGCAGCCAGTGGTCGAGACCGAAGAACAGCAGGATCGCCGCCGTGACGATGCCGATCGTGAGGCTGAGCCCGTGCACCAGGTAGCGGCGGCGCAGGCGTTGCAGTTGCCCGGACAGCAGATGCGCCAAGACGGGGCGCAACGCCGCGGCGGCCGGCGGGTCGCCAGATGGGTGGCTGGCAGGGTGCTGGGATGGCGGAATGGCGTCGCTCACGGTGCGGTGCGCAGGGGGGCGGCTGTCACCGCTGGAAGATCGGCAGGTATTGGTAGGGAATCTGCAGGATCAGCGTCGCCACGGCTGTACCGAAGGCATCGCCCGGGCCCGTCTGGCAGGTCCAGCGGCCATCGCGCTGCTGCTGGTCGAGCAGCATGCCTGAGATCATGCGGAAGTACTTGGTCCACTTCGGGTCACCAGTGATGTAGTAGGCCTGCACTGCATAGTAGTGCCCGTAGTAGAAGAAGTAGTGGTCCTGCGACTCGCTGCTGAACGCCGCCAGACGACGGTCCATGAACTCGAGCGCATCGCGGATGATCGGACTGTCGTACTCGCCCGCCGCGTAGAGCGTGGTGACGCCCGCCGCCGTCAGGGGAAACGTCGCCCGCGTGTGGTCGCGATTCTGGTAGCGGAAGCTGCCGCCGTCGTCGCCGAAGCCGCCCTGGCCGCGGAACCGATACGTGCGGTCGTTGCTGCGCACCGCGCTGCGATAGACGTAGTTCTGTGCGTTGCGGATGGTCGTGATCGGAACGTGGATGCCGACGTTGCGCGCCGATCGCAGAGCCAGCACCTGGCAGACCGTGATCGACATGTCCGACTCGCGCGCGAATGGGCGGTAGCGCCAGCCACCTTCTGCGTTCTGCGAGTCGACGATGAGGTCGACCGAGCGCTGCAGGACTCGCTTGACGTCAGGTCGTTCGACCATGCCGTAGACCTCGGCGAGGAAGAGCGTCGCGAACGCATGGCTGTACATGCGCGTGCCGTTCATGGTGATCTGGCCGTCGTCCTGCGAACAGCTGAGCACGAAGTCGAGCCCGCGGCGCAACACATCGCCGTACTTGCCGCGATCGGGCACGTGGCCGCCGGCCAGGAAGCTCATCAGGGCGAGGGCGGTGACGCCGACGTGGGGCAGCGGCCGCGAGTCGAGGGCTTCGTAGTTCGTGTTGAGCTTGTAGCCGACCAGTTCGGCCCAATAGCCGTCCTTGTTCTGGTGGGCTTGCAGCCAGTCGAGGCCGTGCGTCACCGCATCGCGCAGTCGGTCAGTGATGAGCAGCTCGTTGCTGGTGCCGCGTCGAGGGGTCTCCTGGGCCGGCAACTCAGTGATGGCGAACGGCAGCGTGGCGACGAGAGCCAGGGCTCGCAGCGCAGAGTTTTGCAACACAGCGAAGGGTCGAATGCGGAATGGAGTCATCACTTGCCTTGGTCTGTGCCCAATACGAGCAGGCACAACGAACTCGAAACGACAGTGTAGGTGCCAACCGCGGTCAACCCATAGGTGGTTCCGAGGCTGTGACGCATGTACTTTGCGCCGCCGGGCAGGGTGCCCGAACGATCGCGCAGGTTCAGGGAGTAGAGGCGGAACGCACTCGAGCCCTTGGCGGGGCGCACGCCGAACGTCACGAAGTCGTCGCCGAACCAGGGCTGCCGCTCGACCTCCCCGTCTTCGTTGGCGAGTGGCACTTCGAAGGTCGGGATGGTCTCGTCGACGCCGAAGCAAACCAGCCGGCGCTGCCGGCTGCCGACATCGGCGAGATCGCTGAGCACGACTGCGGGTGGGGCACCGTTGGGCAGCCAGGAACGTTCCCAGTTGAGCACGGTGATGTCGGGGCCAAGGTCGATCTGGCGCAACACGGATCCGTCGACGCATGACAGCATCAGGATGCGGCCTGGGTTGCGTTCGCTGCCTTCGACGACGAGCAGGCGTTCGCCGCGCGTGGCTGCCATGAGCAAGCGGTTGCCCGCGCGCCCCGTCCATTGCCAGCTCACCTGCCCTTGGTTGTCGATGGCTACGAGTCGCGGTGCGTCGCTCGACAGCGAACTGTCGACGGGCATGAAGATGCGCTCGGCATCGGCGCACAGGCCCTGCGCATAGAAGCGCGTGGCGAGGTTGTCGGTCTGCAGCTGGATGTGGGTCTGCAGCACGGCGGCAGAGATGTGCACCGTGTGGATGGCAACGCCGCTGACCGGGTCGAGGCGCTGCACGCTGGCAGTGCCATCGGCGTGGCTCTCCATCGCGAGCAGCTGCCCCTGCACGGATCTCGGCACGGGCTTGAGGCGATCGCCGGGCAGCTTGCGTTGGAACAGGGTCGAGCCGGTCAGGGGCTCGATGCCGAGAAACTCGCTGCTGCCGTCGGGTGCGTTGGGCTGGGCGGAGATGTGCAGCACGCCCTGCTGCACCCCGAGTCCCTCGAGCAGGCGGCTCTTCTCGTTGCCGATGTCCCACACCACGGCGCCCGTTCGGTAGTCGATGCCGAATAGACGTTCCGTGTCGGGCACCACCAACGTGGTGCCACACAGCACGACGTGTTCGAGGTAATCAACTGGTACTGAGAAGAGCACGGGCTTGTTGGTGCCTGCGGCGTGCAAGTCGATCGCGAGCAGCTCGCGGCCCGAGACGACGAACAGTGGCTCGTCGGGTGGGCGGTCGAAGTCCTCGGCGATCAGCACCGGCAGCAGCCGGTAAGACTCGCCCGGCGTTCGCTTCGGGATGCGCGCGATTTCGTCGCGTGGAACGGCGACGCGGATGCGGGTATCGACGGGAGCCAGTCGGGGTGCCAGTGTGCGCAGCACGGCGGCGTACGTGGTGCCGCTGTCTTCCGGCCAATCCGAAATCTGGTCGCCGAACTTCTGCAGGCGGGTGGCCATGGCGCGGGCGAGGCCGCGGTTGCCGCGTTGCAAGGCAGCGACCAGGACGCGGCGCAGGATGCCCGGTGCCACGTCGCCAAAAGCCGCACCCGGACCGGCGGCGAGTACCCGGCATGCACTCGCGAGGTCGCCGTTGCGCACCGAGCGATCGAGCAGGCGCACGCTCGCCGCCGCCGCCGCTGCACTGTTGGGAAAGGTCGCACTGATCGCGTGCAGGGCCTCGGGGTCGTCGCCAGAGGCGGCCAGCGCCGTCTCGGCTCGCGCTGCGATTTCGGCGTAGATGGCTGGGCCGTGCGCCGCTACCAGCCGCGCAATGGCGGCTTGGGCGACTTGCTTGGACGTCTGGCCCTGCAGCCGCACCGAGCCGTGGTGCTCGAGCAGGTCTTGCCAGAGCAGCACGGCAGCGGTGGGCTGGCTCTCGGCCAACAGAGCGCGCTGCCAGAGCACATAGGTCCGCACAGGGATGCCGCTGCCCGAAGCACTGCTGGGAGCACCGCTGGGAGCACCGCTGGGAGCACTGCCGGTTGGAGTAGCGCCCGTAACACCGGCCGGAACACCGCCTGGAGCACCGTCGGTGGTATCGCCGATCGGGAAGGTTGCGTCCCCTGCCTCTTGTTCGAGGATCTTCAGCTCGAGGCGGGTGCGGTTGGGGTCTCCGATGCACATCGCGAGAACGAGCGACTGCACGTAGACCCAGCTGCGCGAATCGGGCGCGGCCTCGCGCGCAGCCACGAGCAGGTCCAGTGTCTTGGCATTCCGCTGCCGCAGGGCGGCCAGGGCCGTGGTCAGGGCCTGATCGAACAGTTCGCCCTGCAGGGCCTGCCGAACCGGATGGTTCTTTGGGAGGCCGCGGCGCAAACAGGCGTCGAGACCGCGGCGATACAGCGCCTGCACTTCGGCCAAGGCGCTGGCAGGCGCTCCCTCGGGCAGCAGTGCCGCCCGCAAGCCAGCGAGGCGCAGGATCGAAACCGGGTCGTCGGGGCTGGCCCGAAGTCGCGCTTCGACGCGCTGCAGCAGCGACGCCGCGTCGTGCAACACTTCGAAGCTGCGCTGCCGCAACGACACGACGATGCCGTCGACCAGGAGCAGGTTGCCGGGCTCGTAGCCAGGCGACAGGATCTGCTGCTCGCGCGGAATCGGACTGCCGGCGCGATCGAAGGCGAGCAGTCGACCACTGCGCGCGAACCAGATGTAGTCCGCTGTCACCGCCGGGCGAGATGGGCAGCGGCCGTCGCTGCGTTCGCGCAGCTGTTCGGGCCGAACGAGCTGGCGCACTTGGGGCTCGAATGGGCGGCGGCCCTGGCTGCGGGCCTTGA
>JBDSBS010000823.1:0-4751 GCA_039921435.1 Planctomycetota bacterium
GATCGCCCTCGGACGCTACGAACTGCGCGAAGGCTCGATGCCGAGGCCTGGCAGTGACGAGTGGAAAGAATGGGAAGCCGTTCTCGACCGCGCATGGCAGGGCTTGCTCGCCGAGTGGAGGGCGCTCGATCCCGACACCGAGGGACTCGCATTCCTGCAGATGAACTCCCGGCGCGACATCCTGAGCCTGTGGATGCGCGTGCGGCTCGCCGCCGGAGATGCCGACGCCGAGACGGACTGCATCGCCCGCTACCTCGAGGTCGAGGCACTGGGCTCGACCGCACGCCGCCTCGGACAACCGGCAGTCACCCTCGCCGAGGTCGTGCGCGATCTTGCGCCGCCGAACGGCGCGATCGTGGTGTTCTTGCCAGCGGCCACAGGTTCGCACGCACTCTGGCTCACCAACAGCTCCGTGCGGGTGTTTCGGCTGCCTGCCGAAGGGCCACTGCGCCAGCGCGTCTTCGATCTTCGTCGCATTGCGTTCTCTCAGGACGATGTCGTCGACGAAGCAGACCTTCGTCGCAAGGCCCAGCTGATCGCGAGCACTCTGCTGCAAGAGGACCTGCGAGCCCTGTTGGCACGCGTGCAGACGTTGCTCGTGGCGGGCCACGAGTTGTTGCACGGACTGCCGGTGGAACTGTTGCCGATCGACGAGCCCGAGCATTGGCTCGGGTTGCGCCACGCCGTCGCCTATGAGCCTTCGATCACGCTGGCCATGCACATGCTGCATCGAGAGCCTCGCACCGCGGAGGCCAAAGCCGTAATGCTGGCCGCGACCCAGGTCGGGAGCCAGGACGCGGAACGTTGGCAGCATGGGCCCATCGACGTATCGCACTCATCGCTGCGCGCAGCCTTGGCAGCGGTGCGCGAGGACCAAGTCGACATTCGCCGCGACGCGACCCCAGCCGACCTGCGGCCTCGTCTGGGCCCTCCAGATCTGCTGGCGATCGTCGCTCACGGCATCTTCGACGGCAGCTTGCCATGCCCTGGCGGATTGCTGCTCGGCCCGGACACGCAGCGCGGCACCGGCGCCGTGTTCGCGGCGGACCTCGCCTCGGTGCCCCTGCCTCGCATCGCCTTTCTGGGTGTGTGTGGAGCGACGCGCGGTTCGCTGCGCCTTGGCGAAGACGGCGGGCATCGCTTCCCTGGCGTGCTCCTCGCGGGCGGCAGCGACACCGTCGTCGCGTCCGACGGCGATGTGCGCCTCGACGAGGTGCTCGCGATGCTGCAGCACTTCACGAACGGATTGATGGCTGGTGACGATGCTGCGCAAGCGCTGCTGCAAGCGCGGCAGGAGATGGCGAAGACCCACCGGCATCCGCGCGCGTGGGCCGGTCTGCATCTCGAGGGCCTGCCCGGCACTCGCGTGCACTGGCGGCGCGCCCAGCCCGCCACTGTCTGGCCCTGGGGCGTCGGCGTCTTGCTCGGCATCGCCGCGGCAACGTTCGCGTGGTGGCGGCGGCGTTCCGGGCAGCGCAACAATCAGGGATTCGGCGGCAACGGCGGCTTTGGCGGCACAGGCGGCGGCGGTGGCAAGTCCGGCGGCTCCTCGTCGCCGCCCGGCACGCCGGAGGAGATGGTCGTCGAGATCGAGAGGGCGCGCAGGAAGTAGTCGGAACCCGAGAACGATGGGTTCCACAAGCTGAGCAGCGGAATGGACTGCTGTTGCGCGTCGCGCCAAACCGCATAGGGCAACTCCATCCCGTTCAACGCGATGCCGAACCGAGTTGGCTGCCAGACGCGTCGTGTGGTGCCGTTCTCGACCTGGATCCAGCGCATTACCCCCACGAACGCGCGGGTGTGCGTGGTGCCCAACTCGACGTCGAACGAGATCGAGTTCATATAGGGTCCCTGCAGGGGGACGATGCGAACTCGCTGCAACCCATCCGGCACGACGTTGAGGCTACCGTTGGGACTCGAGGCCGCGAACAGCAGCAGCTCCAGATGAGTCACGTATTCGGTCTGCGGCGGTTCTGGCAGCATGGCGGCAAAGAGGTTGATGGTGTAGTGGGCCATGTTGCCCTCGGCAGTGACGCTGACATTGTCGATCTTGGGCCGAGACAGCGGCGGCAACTCGCTCGGAAACTGCCGGTAGACAAAGACCGAACTGTTCGCAGCGCCAGCCGGGCCCGAGCGCCATGGCACGACGACATCGCCGTATCCGTCGGCATTGAGGTCGCCGAGCCACGCGGCACTGAAGACATGCGTGATTGGCTGTGCGCCGCCGAGGAAGGGCGACAGCAAGGTCGCGTTGCTCGGCACGAATTGCGCGAGAGTCGTCGCCGCCGGGTCGTTCTGCAACAGTCGCAAGAAAGTCGCCCCGTGCGTCGTGAGCAGCAAGTCATCCCTACCGTCGTCGTCGTAGTTGCCGGCGACCAGGTCACGAACATCGCCAAGCGGCGTCGCGTCGAGAATCGTTCGCCCTGCACGACTCAACACGCGCAGCTGCCGCTGACCGTTTTGTGTCACGAGCCAGGCGACGTTGTCGAGCAGCGGCATGTGCAGCCTCGCGAGCAAGCCGTTGCCGGCGTTCGGGAGCAGCACTTGGGTGAGCATCTGGCTCGGGCTGCCCACCCAGAGGCGGGCATTCGTCGAAACAACCACTTCTTCGGGGCCGGAGCCATTCCATTGCGCGACGACGACGTCGGAGATCGTCTGGCTTTGGAACATCAGCTCCGAGGTGGTAGTCGTGGTGCCGCGTAGGCAAGCGCGAATGCAGTCCTTGGCCGGCGAGCCGATGCCCACGAAGTCACACGCGCCCAAGCCGCCGTCGAGATCGCCGGAGCGGACCGAGTACCAGGCGCCGGGAGCGATCAGAGTGGAGGCGGTCTCGCTGTCGGTGATCTTCCAAAGGTAGAGGCCGCTGGCGGTGGCCAGCGCCAAGCCGTCGCGCCCATATTCACCACCGCGTGGAATCGGCGCGATGCCCTGCACGAACAGGACCGTGCCCGGGTTGGCCGGGTCGACGAGATCCGCCGCAATCGGCAGAGTCGCGTTGTGCACCGACGGTGCGACGACGAGCACGACCTTGCCATCGAGCACGTAGGCGATGTCAGGGTAATCGTGGCCGGTGAAGTTGCCGGCGACGGTGCAACTCGCAAGCTGGTTCTGGGGCAACAAGGTCGACAACGGGAGGTGCCGCCAAACGCCGGGCAGCCCGGACTGCGCACCAGCGAGACCGGCCGTCGAGATTGCGAGTACGCAGGCAAGGGAACGTCTGCTCATGAGATGACTTTTGCTCCAGTAGTCGGCGAGAAGTGTGAGGCTAGCGCTCTTCGCGCTGGCCAACAGCCCTCTTGCCCGAGGACCACGAGGCATGGGTCGCCACCGCCGGTTCCGGTTGCAGGAAACTCGAGAATCCGTCGCACCGCGATGCCACCGCTCCGCAAACGCAACCCGCTACCGCTCGAGCGCGCCCTTCGCGTCACCTTCGTCGAGCAACGCGCGAACGCCGGCACAACGATTGTCGACCGACAGCACCAAGAACGCACCGACCAGGAGCACGCGGTGCAGTTCGCGCAGCGCCTGCTCGGGATCGGCGCAGAACGACAGCGGTCGCGGTAGAAGCGCCAATAGTGGCTGTCGTAGGCCGGGTCGTACTTGGCGGCGATTTCGGTCGTGGTACTTACGGTTCTGGCGCCGGCGCTGCGCACCTTGGCGGAGCGCAGTACCTGAGTCCCCGACTCCCGAGTCTGCAGGCCTGGGTTGCAAGCCAAGAGCAGGTCGGGCACGCTCGCGGCATGAGCGAACCCGAGACCCTGCACCCGCCCGAACGCCTGCAGCGGCGCGTCGTCGGCTACTGGGTCCTGTCCGATGGCCTCAGTGCCGCCGTCGTCGCGGGCCTCGCCTGGTATGTGGGCCGCCCGTTGCTTGCGGAGCACTGGCGCGGCTGGTCACCCACGCTCGAACACGTGCTGCTTGGCATCTGCGTCGGACTCTTGAGCCTCGCCGGTCTGACGCCGCCGCTGGCCTACGCACGCTGGCGCTTCGGCTTCCTCGGCGACATGCTGCTGATGCGCTACGGCATTCTGTTCGTCGAAGAACGCGCCGTGCCCGTCAAGCGCATGCAGCACGTCGACCTCGTGCGCGGACCGATCGAGCGCCTGTTCGGTCTCGCCACCCTCGTGGTGTTCACCGCCGGCAACGAAGGCTCGGCCTTCCGCGTGCCGGGTCTCGCCGCGGACCGAGCCAAGGAGCTGCGCGATCGTATCGTGCAGGCACGCGGTGACGGACGCCTCTGATCCGGCCTTCGCCGGTCCATCACCCGACGCTGCGCCGCCACTGGCCGAGGCCGTGGTGCTGGCCAAAGGCCACCTGCATCCGGCCGTGCTGCTGCTGCGTCTGCTCGACGCCGCGCGCCAGACGGTCGTGCTCGTGCTCGCCGGCATCGTCTTCGAACGCTGGCTGCTCGCACTCGCGATCGGCCTGTTCGTGCTGCAGCTCGGCTACTCGCTGGCTCGCTACCTGACGCTCGAGTACACGCTGACGACGGACGAACTGCGCGTGCGCGAGGGCATTCTCGAACGGCAAGAACGGCGCATCCCACTCGATCGCATTCAGGACCTGGGCTTCGAATCGACGATCCTGCGGCGCGTGCTCGGCCTCGTCGTCGTGCTCGTCGAAACAGCGTCGGGCCACGGTGTCGAAGCGCGGCTCGATGCACTGTCGCGCGCGGATGCGGAGAACCTGCGCGAAGTGCTGCTCGCGGCGCGCACCGCGACGAGCGCTGGGCCGACGGCCGCGGAGTCGGT
>JBDSBS010000824.1:0-8959 GCA_039921435.1 Planctomycetota bacterium
CACAGCGAGCGCAGTTCGTCCGCCGTGACCTCTTCGTAGCTGAAGTGGATCGCCGTTGTGCGGATGTAGTGGTTGGTGATCGCGGCGATCGCCGCGAAGTCATCGGCTCCGGCGAGGCGGATCGTGTTCGCGCTCATGGCCGTTGCCGCATCGCGAGCAACCGTCGCGCCGCGGCACCAGGCAACAGTTCGCCGCGCGCGACCTGTTCGCGCGCCGCGGCCATTGCCTGCGCCACCTGAGCATCGCCGAGGAACTCGGCCAGCAGGCGTTCGCGCACCGTCTTGTCGAGCCAGTCACCGGCTTGCTTCTGGCGTCGCGCGGCGAACGCACCGCTCTGCTGACGCGCGTCGAGTCGCTGCTCGATCGTCTGCCACAGTTCGTCGAGGCCCTTGCCCGTCACCGACGAGCCGAGCACGACGGGCGGCGGATCGGCGTCACCCGAATGCAGCACGCGCATCGCCAGCAGGCATTGCTGCGCCGCGCGGTCGGCTGCGGCCGCGAGGTCGCCGTCGGCCTTGTGCACGAGCACGCCGTCGGCGAGTTCCATGACGCCGCGCTTGATGCCCTGCAGTTCGTCGCCGGCGGCCGGCGACAGCAACAGCAGGAAGAAATCGACCATGCCGTGCACGGCGACCTCGGACTGGCCCGTGCCGATCGTCTCGACGAGCACGGTGTCGTAGCCAGCGGCTTCGCAGAGCAGCATGGCCTCGCGCGTGCGCGCGGCAACACCGCCGAGCGTCTCACCGCCCGGCGAGGGCCGGATGAACGCGTTGCCGTGCCGGCTCAGTTCGTTCATGCGCGTCTTGTCGCCGAGGATGCTGCCGCCGCTCACCTGAGAACTCGGGTCGACCGCGAGCACGGCGACGCGGCGCCCGGCAGCGCACAGGCGCAGGCCGAGGGTCTCGATGAACGTGCTCTTGCCGACGCCCGGCGCACCCGTGATGCCGATGCGCCGAGACTGGCCCGCGTGAGGCAGCAGCGTCTGCAGCAGTTCTTCGGCAGCGGCTGTGTCGGCAGGCCTCTGGCTTTCGACGAGCGTGATGCCGCGCGCGAGGGCGGTGCGGTCGCCGTTGCGGATAGAGGCCGCCAGAGCTGACATCGCGGTCACGCGAGAACGCTACGCGGTTGGCGTGGGCTGTCCAGCTTGCTGCGGGCTTGGCCGCTGGCTTGGTCGGCGAATCGATGCTCTGGACGTGCCCGTGCGACTCCGGGACTCGAGATGCGGCCCCCGATGCGAGACCCGCTCACAGCCCTTTCGCATTGGCTCCTGCGCGGTGACCGCGGTTTCTGCGATCAGAGGTTGCCGATCTTGCCGTCGATGCCGTTGCTCGAGATGGCGCCGAACGCATTCACGGGTGGCACCTGGAACACTGCGGACGAAGCGAAGACGTGTTGGTTGATCAGGCTCGGGTTGGCCGGAATCGCCGGGCCCCAGTTGTGCGTGCTGCCCGCCACGGGGAAGCCGTTGAGCAGATCGAGGCTGGTGTAGAGGCCACAGGCGGGCATCCCAATTATGGTCAGATCGGGGATGCCTGGGTTGGACAGACCGAGGATCTCGACGCCGATCACGCCGGTGGCTGGGATGTTGCCCGTCTGCATGGTCCAGTTGCTGCCCGTGACAGGCCGACTGACACTCGTCAGCGACAACGGCATCAGGTCCGCGCCCACCGTCGAGATCGCGGCCAGGGGCAGGGCCACGGAGATGTCCACCTGACCCGGATTGGCGCTCGGTCCGCCGGGCGAGTAGCCGACGAGGAAGCCGGTCAGCGTCGCACCGCCGTTCGGGCTCATGGTCTGCCAGACCAGGGCGATCGAACCGTTACTCGAGTCGAATTGGAACTGGAAGGTGCTGGCGTCGGCGACGCTCGTGCCACCGTAGTCCCAGACGCCATCCCAAGTGATGACGGCGACGCTGCCGATCTGTTCGAACTTGATCTGGCCACTGCCGATCTCGGTCGTGTTGTAGTCATGCCAGCTTCGCCAACTGGTTTCGGGATCGTTCAGCAGTTCGCTGACGGATGGCACGAAGTTGGTGAAGTTGCCCGGATTGACCGAGACGAAGCCGTTCGAGCAGATGGTCAGCGACGTCGCCGAGCCGCCGTCGTACGGGAACGCGGTCGTCAGCGGCTGCGTGAGCTCATCGTCGTCCAACAGGGGGAGCACGCTGGCGCCGCCGCTCGGCGGCATGAACGTACCCACCTGCACGGCGACGTAGCCCGGCAACACCCGGAAGAGCGTCATCGCCGAGCCGTTGAGGTCGAAGGCCGAAGCCTGCACGAAGTTCTGGTAGAACGACGTGTACTTCGCGATGCAGCCAGCACCGACGCTCGTTGCGGTGGCGACCGTGCCGGTGCCGGTCGGGCCGCTGATGTTCAGCGTGAACGGGCCAATCTGGCCCGCGTAGCCGCCGACGCGCATGTACCAGGTCGAGCCGGTCGTGACCGGCGTGCTCACCGAGGACTGTAGGCCGCAGGAGTCGTCGTTACAGTCGACGCTCACGAGCGCGCCGCAGCCGCCAGTGCCGTCGAAGAGCTCCATCACCGTGTCGAAGCCGGAGCCACACGTATCGGCGACCAGCGTGCCGTTGCCCGGAGCGACGTAGAGGAACCACACGTCGTTGTCGCCGAACGCGCAGTTCCAGAGAAACGACGTAGTCGAGCCGGCGTTCGTGTAGGGGCCGTTGGCGCCTTGCGCTACCAAGATCGCGCCGGGGCAATCGTCGTTCTGCGCGAGCGCGTTCTCGGTGATCGAAGTGGAAACTGCGAGTGCAAGCAGGGTCAGGTATGGGGTGCGCATGGAAGACCGCGGAAGGTGGGGCGAGTTGGCACCGGCGGGGGTGCGCTCGCTTGGAGAGGCGGCAGGCACAGTAGCGATATTCGCCCGGGCTCGCACGGGCGGTCGAATGCGGGGGCGTCGCGTGCGACCTGAGGCCGCCGCAGGCCTCGGCCGTGTTGTGCTCACCTGCGCTCGTGCGAATGCAAGCAATCGATGCGCGCATGCGTTGCCATGGCAAGGGGCGTTGCGCGATCGAGCGCTGGTCCGGTTCGGGGGCGCAGCGAGGGCGTCGAGCAAGGCGAGCGTGTTGCCCACGTCCCGAATCGACCGCTTCGCACCCTCACAGCGGCTACGCCGAGCGGATCACGACGCATCCAGGCGAGGACGACACTCCGGTGTGGAGCCCCGATGGCGAGCGATTGGCGGTCACAAGCAACCGAGCTGCCGGCAATCAGGTCTTCGTCGTGACGCTGCCGAGCGGTGCTCTGCCCGCAAGAGCACCAGAGCAGGTCACGTCCGATTCCGAACGCAAGAACCTGATCGCCTTCACGGCCGAGTGCCGGCTGCGGCGAAGCGGCAGGAGGCCGCGGAGGACGGCGCCGGCGACCGCAGCGGCGGTCGCTAGCCGAGGGACGGCCTGTCGTGCGCCGTTGGCTGCCAGTGCCGGCGCGCGTACCGTGGAAGAATTGGACGCCACCGCGTGTGCTGTGGTCCGATGCCGTCATCGGCGCAGCCTCTCGCGCAACACTCCTCACTCGCTTCTCCAGCGTTACCTCGATGTCAAAGCCCGACGACTTGGCTAGCGTCTTTCGCCAGGTTCACATCTTCACCAAGCTCACGCCGGACGAGAGTGCTCGCCTGCTTCAGCAGATCGAGCGCCGCGTCTACGGCGAAGGTGAGACACTGTTCGTCGAAGGTGACCGGCGCATGCGCTTGCTGCTGGTGCGGCGCGGCCGCGTGCAGCTCACGCGCGTCGACCCCTACGGTGTGGCGCGTCCGGTCGTGACACTCGTGCGCGGCGATCTGCTCGGCGAGGGCATGATGATCGATGGCTCGGTGCACTCGACGACTGCCAAAGCACTCGACGAAGTGGAGGTCGTGTTCTTGCACCACGACAAGCTGCGTGCCTTCGTCGGCTCCGACCACGCGCTCGAGAAGCGCATGCTGTCGAGCTTGCTCGCGGAAGTCGTCGGCCGTGTCGACCAGCTGCTGTTCCGCACGAGCGGCGTCACGCACGCGTTCTCGACGGGCCGCACGCGCACGGAGCACGACCTGCTCGGCGAGGGCCCCGTGCAGGCGGAGGCCTACTTCGGCCTGCAGACGATGCGCGCGCTCAGCAACTTCGACATCGGCGGCGTGCGCCTCAACGCCTACCCCAACCTGATCAAGGCGCTGGCCATGATCAAGAAGGCCTGCGCTCTGGCCAATCGGGATTGCAGCGCCATCGGCCAGGAGATGGCTGAGGCGATTGCCGATGCGGCCGACGAGGTGATCGCCGGCAAGTTGCACGACTACTTCGTCGTCGACGTGCTGCAAGGTGGTGCAGGCACTTCGACCAACATGAACGCCAACGAAGTGTTGGCCAACCGCGCGCTCGAGCTGCTCGGGCACGAGAAGGGCGACTACGAGAAGCTGCACCCCAACAACCACGTCAACTGCTCGCAGTCGACCAACGACGTCTATCCGAGCGCCCTCAAGCTGAGCATGATCCTCAGCAGCCAGCGCCTGATCGAGAGCGTCGAAGGCCTCGCGGCTGCGTTCGCTCAGAAGGCGAAGCAGTTTGGCAGCGTGGTCAAGATGGGCCGCACGCAGCTGCAGGACGCGGTGCCGATGACGCTGGGTCAGGAGTTCGGTGCGTTTGCGGCCAGCCTGCGGCAAGAGCTCGCCGGTCTGCAGCGCACGCGTCACGAACTGCGCGTGTTGAACCTCGGTGGCACCGCGATCGGCACGGGACTCAACACGCCGAAGGGATACCGCGACCGGGCCATGCAGCACCTGCGCGAGATCACGGGCATCGACCTGACGTTGGCGGACGACCTCATCGAGGCGACGCAGGACACGCAGGCGTTCGTGATGTTCTCGTCGTCGCTCAAGAGCTTGGCGATCAAGCTCTCGAAGGTCTGCAACGACCTACGCCTGTTGTCCTCGGGACCGCGCGCGGGTTTCGGCGAGATCAACCTGCCGCCGCGGCAGCCCGGTTCGTCGATCATGCCCGGCAAGGTCAACCCCGTGATCCCCGAGGTCGTCAACCAGGTCGCCTTCCGCGTGATCGGCAACGATCTCTCGGTTGCACTCGCGGCCGAAGCCGGTCAGCTGCAGCTCAACGTCATGGAGCCGGTGATCGCATCCTGCATCCTCGAGTCGCTGAAGATCCTCGCCAACGCGGTGCACACGCTGCGCCACAACTGCGTCGAAGGCATCGAGGCCAACGTCGAGCAGTGCCGTCACTTCGTCGCCAACAGCATCGGCCTCGTCACAGCACTCGTGCCCGTGCTCGGCTACGAGGTGGCGACCGAGGTCGCCGCCGACGCGCTGGCGACGAGGCGAAGTGTCGCCGACGTGCTGCGCGCGCGAGGTTTGTTCACGGACCACATCGCCGAGATCCTCGCGCCCGAACGCATGGCCAACCCGGATTGATCGGCGCGCGGCCGCCGGCCGTGCAGGAGTCGCCCTCGCCTACGGCGGGCGACCTGGCTCAGAAGTGCATCGCCTCGCCGTTCGTGCCCGGGCCGAGCAGCACGAGCAGGCCATCGGGCAGCACCGCCGCCGTGTGGCCCACGCGCGTCGCCGTCATCGGGGCGAGGTCCGTCCACGTGTTCGTGGTCGCGTCGAATCTCGCGACGGCGTCGAGCGAAACGGCCGCCGAGATCAGGCCCTCCGAGCCGCCGCAGACGATCACCTGTCCGTTCGGCAGGCGCGTGGCCGAGTGCCCGGTGCGGGCGTGGGTCATCGTGCCGGCCGTCCAGGTGTTGGAGGCCGGGTTGTAGATGTCCGCGTTGGCGATCGAGGCGGCGTTGGCTGCGTTGAGCAGGTCGGGGACGAGCACGCCACCAGTCAGCAGCACGCGGCCGTCGGCGAGTGTGACCTGATTGTCCTGATGGAAGGCACGACCAACGGGCATGTTCGCCGCGTTCGCCCACGCGTTGGTCGTCGGGTTGTGGATCTGTGCCTTGTTGGTGGAAGTGAGGGCGATCGGGATCCCGAACAGGATCGTTGCCTCGATGCCTCCCGAGATCATGACGCGGCCCGCATTGGGCCCAGTCGTGAGCCGCGTCATCGCCGGCACCAGGCGGCGGCCGCCGATGTTCGGACCAGCGGCCCACGTGTTGGTCGCCGGGTTGTAGAGCTCGGTCGTGTTGAGCACGCCCGTGATCGCCGTCGTCAGGTCGGTGAACGTGATCGTTCCACCGGCCACCATCACCCGGCCGTCCGCCAACGTCGCGGCGGCGTGGCCCGCGCGCGGTCCGTTCAGGCTCGCCACCGCCGTGAACGTGTTCGCGATCGGATCGTAGATCTCACACGCGGTCGTCACGGCACCGGTCCCGTCGACGCCGCCCGCAAACAGCACGCGCCCGTCGTTGAGGGTCGCCGCGGCATGCAGCGCGCGCGGGGTGTTCATCGACGGACCGGCTTCCGAGTCGAGCGTGCGGAAGTTGAAGAACTCGGTGCTAGCACCGCTCACGAGCAGGAAGTCGCCCATGCCCAGGTTGCGGTTGCGGGCCCAGCACAGCGTCGCGCCGGCGCGGGCGGCGAGCAGCGCGTTCGGCAGCGCGGCGCTCGTCAGAGCCTGGCCGTGGTGCGTGGTCGCGGCGTTGCTGATCTGATCAAAGAACGTGGGCGCGCCGGGGAACGTCGCGGTCTGCCAGTGGAAGACGTAGCCGTTGAACGCGGCGTCGTTCGGCAGGCCGACATTGTAGGTCGCGGTGCCGGTCGGGCTCGTGAGCTGGATGCCCCAGTTGCCCAGCAGATCGGCGCCGACCGCGAGCAAGCGCGGGTCGATCGGGTCGATCAACGCGATGGGGGTCGGGCCAGCCGTGGCGCTGACCATCCACAGCAGCGGGTAGTTCGTTGGTGCATTGCGCACCTGCAGGGTCAAGGTGCCGCCCAGCGTGCCCGACGTGACCTTGTCGAGGTCGAAGTCGCCTTGGGCGAGGAGAGACGTGCTGGCAGCGAGAAGGGAAGCGAGTACGTGGAGGTGGCGCATGTGGGGTTGGGGAGCGGAGTCGCGCGCCATTGTGTCTCCATTTGGCGCGGGGGACAGCTCTTCGGACTACTTGTGTCCCTCGTTGGGACCATGCCGCGGGCCGCGGAGCGCCGGGCATTGCTGTTCACCGAACGAGAATCTCTCGCTCTATCGCCGGTCGGTCCAGCGCGGCACGCGCAATGCGACCAGCCGTTCACGCCGCAATGCACTCGATGCCGTACGCAGCGAGCTGCGCGTCCGCGGTCAAGAACGGCACGCCTTCGACCGCAGCCTGCGCGACCAGCAGGCGATCGAATGGATCGCGATGGATAAGCGGCAGCTCGGCCACCCGCGCCGAGTGCGCGTGGTGCACGGGCAGCGCTTCGAGATCCTGTTCGGCGAGCACGCGCACGACGAACTGGTGCAGCGGCACTTCGAGTCGCAGCTTGCCGAGCTGCGACTTGATGGCGAGTTCCCACGTCGAACACGCACTCCACAGCAGTTGATTGCTCGAGTCCGCGAACAGCGCGCGCGTCTCGGGGCGCAGCCGGGAGGCGTCGTGCAACCACCAGAGCAGCACGTGGGTGTCCAGCAGGTACTTCACGAGCGTCCCTCGAACTCGTCGAGCAAGTCCGGGGACAGCGGTGCGCCGAAGTCCTCGGCGACCCAGAGCGTGCCCTTCTCGGTCTCGGGGATTCGCAGTCGCTGGCTGCGAATCGGCACGATGCGGGCGATGGGTTCGCCGGCCTTGGCGATGATCACCTCCTCGCCGGCCTGCACCTTGGCGAGGATGCGTGAGAACTGCGTCTTCGCCTCGTGGATGTTGAAGGAGTCCATCCTGACGGTATCGACTAAGTCCTGGACTAAGTCAATGGCCAGCCGTGACGTATCGGCAAAAAAAACGCCATTTACCGACCTCCCAAGGTGCCCTCGAGCCTAGGTTCCCTTGAGCAAGTCCAGCAGCTTCATCGCGGCGGCCGGAATCACAGTGCCCGGCCCAAACACCTCCGCCACGCCCGCTGTGCGCAGCGCCGGCCAGTCCTGCTCGGGGATCACCCCGCCGGCGACAACCAGGATGTCGCCGCGCCCCTGCTTCTTCAGCAGCGCGATGAGCTCGGGCACGAGCGTCTTGTGCCCGCCGGCGAGCGTGCTGATGCCACAGATATGCACGTCGTTCTCGAGCGCCTGCTTGGCGACTTCTTCGGGCGTCGAGAAGAGCGGTCCGATGTCGACATCGAAGCCCATGTCGGCGAACGCGCTGGCGATCACGCGCGCGCCGCGGTCGTGGCCGTCCTGGCCCATCTTGGCGACGAGGATGCGCGGGCGGCGGCCGTGCTGCTCGAGGAAGCGTTTCGTTCGCTGTTGCGCCGCGGTGAGCTGTTCCATCGATTTGCCAGCGGCAGCATACACACCCGCGACGGTGCGCGGATGGGCGGTGTGGCGACCGAACACCGTCTCCATCGCACTGCTGACCTCACCGACCGTGGCGCCGAGCTGCACCGCGGTCACAGCCAGCTCGAGCAAGTTGGCCGAGCCGCGCGCGCCCTCCGTGATCGCGTCGAGTGCCTGCTGCACCTTGGCCGAATCGCGCTTCTGCTTGAGTTCGCGCAAACGTGCGATCTGCGCCTCGCGCACCGCGGTGTTGTCGATGGCGCGGATGTCGAGCGGTTCTTGCTGCGAAGGTTCGTACTTGTTGACGCCGACGATCGTCTCCTTGCCGGAGTCGATGGCGGCTTGCCGGCGCGCGGCGGCTTCTTCGATGCGCAGCTTCGGCAGGCCCGCTTCGATCGCCTTCGTCATGCCGCCGAGTCCTTCGACTTCTTGGATCAGCGCCCACGCCTTGCGCGCGAGCTGGTCGGTGAGCCATTCGATGTAATGTGAGCCGGCCAGCGGATCGGCCGCGTGCGTGACCTGGCTCTCCTCTTGCAGAATGAGTTGCGTGTTACGGGCGATGCGCGCGGAAAACTCGGTGGGCAGCGCGATCGCTTCGTCGAGTGCATT
>JBDSBS010000825.1:0-5383 GCA_039921435.1 Planctomycetota bacterium
CGCCAGTGCGCGAGGTCGGGCTGCGAGCGGGCGAGGAACCACAGAGCCGCCGCCGGCAGGAACATCGCAGCCAGGGTGACGAGCAGGTTGCGCCGCCGGCCCCAACGCTCCGGAAGCACGCGCGCCGTGATGAAGTACACCATCAGGACCGGGATGATCGTCACCGCGAGCAGCGCCGACGCGGCCATCGCCAGCGTTTTCGTGAACGCGAGCGGTTTGAACAGACGCCCGGCCTCGCCGCCCAGCACGAACACCGGCAGGAAGCTGACGGTGATGATCAACAGCGCGAAGAACAGCGCCGGGCCGACCTCCTTGGCGGCTTCCGTGATGACCTGCGCGCGAGGACGGGGCTCGCCACCCGCCGCTACGCGTTCGCCTTCGCGATCGAGATGCTTGTGCGCATTCTCGACCATGACGATGGAGGAGTCGACCATCACGCCGATGGCGATGGCGATGCCGCCGAGCGACATGATGTTCGCATTGAAGCCGGCGAGGTGCATCACCAGCAGCGCCACGACGATGCTGGCGGGCACGACGAACACGGCGACGAGCTCGCTGCGCGCATGCAGCAGGAACAGGATGCACGTCAGGCCGACGACGAGGATCTCCTCGAGCAGCGTGCGCCGCAGCGTTTGGATCGAGCGCTCGATCAGCGCCGAACGGTCATACGTCGTCTTGACGAACACGCCGTTCGGCAGACTCGGCTCCAGCTCGAAGAGCTTCTGCTTCGCGGCCTGGATGACCTTGAACGCGTTCTCGCCGAAGCGCGCGATCACGACGCCGCCGACCGCTTCACCGCGCCCGTCGAGCTCGCCCACGCCGCGCCTCGCTTCGCCACCGATCTCGAGCCGGGCAACGTCCCGCAGGAGGACTGGCGTGCCTGTGCCCGCCGCGCTGCTTGCGTCCGGGGTGTCCGCGTTCATGCCGGCGCCCATTCCGCCCGCGCCTTTGCGATCCAGCGCGACCGGCACGCGCCCTAGGTCGTCGAGGCCTTTCAAGTAGGCCCGGCTGCGGACCATGTACTCGTTTTCGCTCAGCTGCACGACGGATCCACCGACGTCGTTGTTCGAGCGCTCGATCGCCATAGTCACGTCGCGCAGCGCGAGGCCGTAGCCTTGCAGCTTCTGCGGGTCGAGCACCACCTGGTACTGGCGCACGAAGCCGCCGATGGGCGCGACTTCGGCGACCCCATCGACCGCCGTCAGTGGATAGCGCAGCGACCAGTCCTGCAGGCTGCGCAGCTGCGCGAGATCCTGATTGGCGCTCTGCAACACGTGACCGTCGAGCGGACACGTGCCCGGATGTTCGAAGCCGCGTACGCGCATCAGATCGTCGCGCCGTTCTTCCGGCGCGGCCTGCGGCGTCGCGTACCAGCGTTCTTCCTGCTTGTCGTGCCAGATCCCATGCGCATGATCTGGGCAGTACCAGCCCGGGTAGAGCACATACTGGTAGACCCAGCCGACACCGGTCGCGTCGGGACCGAGTTTGGGCTCGACGCCCTTCGGCAAGCGGTCGCGCGCGAAGTTCAGGTACTCGAGCACTCGAGAGCGCGCCCAGTAGATGTCGGTGCCGTCCTCGAACAGGATGTACACGAACGACTGCTCGAACATGCTGTAGCCGCGCACGACCGTCGATCCAGGCACGGCCAGCATCGCACTGGTCAAGGGATATGTGACCTGGTCGTCCACCACTTGCGGGTTCTGCCCAGGGAACTCGGTCGTGACGATGACCTGGACATCCGAGAGATCGGGGATCGCATCCAGCTTGATCGCATAGATGCTCCACCCCCCCAGGCCCACGAGCATGGCCGTGAGCAGGATCACGAGGAACCGGTTCTTGACCGAGTACTCGATGAGCTTGGCGATCATGAGCTCAGTGCCCTTCCACGGTGTCGATCGTGCGCAGGACCTCGCCGCACGACTTCATGGTCCGGGCGTAGAACGGATTGGCGATCTCCGCTGTGGTCTGGAGCCAGTCCCCAGGTGCCATCGGGCAGTGCACGACATACAACTTCCCGCTGACCTGCTTGGCGGGAGGTGCATGATCGGCGAGCGCGATCATCGCCGTACCCAGCGGCTTCATCGCTTCGCGTTGCTCCTCCAGTTTGCGTCCTTCGAGGGCCGTGGCCGCATGGAGCACGTCGTCTGACAACTGTCGGTCGGTTCCTGTGGCCTGTTCCAGGAGCGCCTTGGAAGCGTCGATCAGCGGTCGCGGATCGACAGCGGCATCGTCCGAAAGAACGCCACCTAGGACATTCGTGAGCGCGAGGTATGCAGCGAACACCGCATCGATTCGTTTACGTTGCGCCTCGTTGGCAGGAGCTGTCGGAGTGGGCTGCGAGCCCGCCTTCGGAGCTGGAGCGACTGCTGACGCCGGTGTCCTGAGCAACCCCTTGTCCAGGTGCTTCTGGATGGCTTCGCGGACGCGGCTCTCTGCGTCGAGCAAGAACTGGCCGCTGGTGACGACACTCTCTCCGGGAGCGAGCCCTTCGAGCACCTGCACGAATCCGTCTTCGCCGGCGGCACCGAGCTTGACCTTGCGCGGCTCGAAGTGCCCCCCCGCCAGTGCTACGAAGGCGATCTGCCGTTCGCCCGTGTCGATCACCGCTTCGCGCGGCACCAGCAGCGCACGCGGTGCGACTTGGACGCGGATCTCGCCCGTCGCGTACATTCCCTGCCGCAGCTCCTCGTCGGGATTTGGCAGGTTTGTCCGCACCAACGCCGTGCGGGTCATCGGATCGAGGTGCGGATGGACGAAGAGTACCTTGCCCTCGAGCGTCTTCCCCGGCAGCGCCTCGACCGTGGCGCGCACGCGGACACCGACGTGGACGTACGCCAAGTCGCGCTCGAACACGCGTAGGTTTAGCCACATCGTCGAGCGGTCGGCGATGCGCATCACCTTCTCGCCGGCCTTCACGGCGGCGCCAGCGTAAACCAGCTTCTCGGTCAGGTGGCCCGCCAGCGGGCTCTTGAACGTCACCGTGGCCGGTGCCTGCTCCATGCCCGCGAACAACTCGACGTCGGCTGGATCGACGCCGAGCAGCTCGAGCTTTTTCGCGATCGACGCGTACATCGTGCTCGCCATCCCGCGCGCCTCGGCTTGGCCCGCCGGCACGACATCGCGCGCCTTGCGCGCGGCGATCAGGTCCTCGATCGCGATCTGCAGCTCCGGGCTGTACAGTTCGAACAGCGGATCACCCTTCCCGAGTGACTTACCGTCGGTGTCGGCAAAGAGCTTCTGGATCCACCCACTCACGCGCAGGTTGACGTCGACATGCTGGGGCTCGGGCTCCTCCAGGTATCCGACAGCGCGGATCGTGCGCGCGAGCGGACCTTCGGTCACGGTGGCCACGCGCACGCCCATGTTCTGCACGACGAGTGGGTCGATCGTGACGCCCGCGCCGGCCGAGACCTCGTCCTCGTACACCGGGACGAGGTCCATTCCCATCGGGCTCTTGCCCGGACGGTCCGAGATGTAGGGCGGGTTCAACATCGGGTCCCACCAGTACTTGACCTTGCGCTCGCCCGAGGGCACCGCGCTGTTGGTCGGGTTCGTCTCGAGCGGCGTCAGCTTCATGTGGCAGATGGGGCAGTCACCGGGGTGGTCCTGGATGACCTGCGGGTGCATACCGCACGTCCATAGCTGCTTCTGCCCTCCCGCGTCGGGGCGTTGGGCGTTCGCTGCCGATTGCTCGCCGAACAGACCGGCGATCTCGGCGTGCCATTTCACGCCGCACGCGATCGCCGCCAGCGTGAGGAACACGAGCGCGAGCATGGCGAACATGCGCGCCGCGCGTCGCCGGCCCGGCGCTCCCACTCCTGTGACCTCATTCATGTGCATTGCCCTCCGACTGCGGGGTGTGCGCGGCGCCGCTCAACGTCTCGACGTCGACGCCTGCCAGCTCCTCGACCTCGGCCAGGCGCCGCTCACGCTCGATGCGCGCGCGCGCAATCGTGCGCCGAACATCGAGGAGCACGGCTTCGGCACCGAGCATCTCAATGAGTTCGGCCGACCCCGCGGCGTAGGCTTGGCGCGTGGAATCGACGACCTGTCGCGCACCGGGCAGGATGCTCGCCTCGAACCATGCCGCCTGGCGCTCACTGTCCCGCAGCGCGACGAGCGCCGCCACGTAGCGCGCGGCTTGGTCGGACCCAGCCTGTCGCGAGAGCGCCTGCGCGCGGCGCAGGTTCGCGTCCGCCGCGTCGACGCTGGCGCGGAGTTGCGGCAGCACAGTGCCGAGCGGCACGCCCACTCCGATCGAGCGCACGACGCTGCCGGTGAAGACGAAGAAGGGGTTGAAGTCCGGCAAGTACTGCAGCCGCGCAAGATCGAGAGCGTCCGCGCGCCCGCGAACCTCGAACGCCAGCGCCGCAAGCTCGGGGTTCGCGTCGACGCCGGCCGCGAGCAGCGTCGCGTCGTCCGGGATCGGGCGCGCCGACGGCAGCGAGGCCGGCGGGACGAGCGCCGCGACCGCAGGCCGCGCCAAGCGACCGTTCAGGCGCGCGCGCTCCTGTTGCAGACGCGCTTCGATGCACTTCACGTCGTCCGTTTTCGTTCCCACGTCGACCTGTGCGCGCATGAGGTCGCGACCCGCCGAGCCGCCTTCAACGCGGCGAGCGACCGTGCTGAACGTGAGCTGCGCGAGCGTCAGACTCTCGCGCGCGATGCGCAGCTCCTCCTCGTCCAGGTTGATCTGGAGCCAGTAGTCGAGCACTTCGCGCTGCAAGCGGAACTTCTGCGCTGCAAAGCGTCGACCCGAGGCCCGCGCCTCCGCGAACGCGACCTCACCGGCCTTCTGCACCTTGACCGGTAGCGACAGGTTGAGCATCGAATCGAACCCGACGCTCACGGTCGTGCGGTCCCAGGCTTTCATGCCGCCTCCCGAGACCAGGTAGCTGAAGGATGGTGCGAGGTTCGTGTTCGGATAACCGACCGCGATGGTCACCCGCTCGACCGCCGCGCTCCACTCGAACCAGGCCGCCTCGAGATCGCCGTTGGCCAGGAAGGCGCGCTCCAGAACGTCGCGCGCCGTCGCGGGTGACGGCAGTTCAGGCAGCTTGCGCTGTTCGATAGGCCGTGCGTACGGCTTGCCCTGCGACTCGAGCCGATCGCGCTCGTCCTCGAGTCCGCGCGGCGCGAGCACGCAACCCTGGATGGCCGCGCACGCGAATGCAGACATGAGTGGGAAGTGGATCCTCGACACGGTCGTCCTCGGCGGATTATGGCTGCGAACTAGGCTCGAACCAGCGTGACGCGACTTCTCGCGGCCTGAAGAAACCGCTCGAAACGCCTCATCCCACCGCGTGGATGGCGTTCGGCGGAGCAAGCAACGGATCGAGCATCGTCTTCGCGACCGAGTCTGGTCGCCACAGGACGAGCCGAT
>JBDSBS010000826.1:0-5415 GCA_039921435.1 Planctomycetota bacterium
TTCTCGTCGAGATCCTTGAGCTGCTCGAGGAAGCGCTGGGTCTGCTCGGGCGAGAGCTCCTTGCCCTCGGCCCGCTCGCCGGGCGCGTCGTGGCGCTGCTCGCCGGGCTTCGGCTCGGGCGCCTCGCTCGGCGGCTTCTCTTCCGGCTTGGACTCGGCAGGGTCTGGCTTCGGATCGCCTTCTTTCTTCTCGTCGGGCTTCGGCTCGTCGGACTTTGGCTGGTCGGACTTTGGCTGGTCCGGCTTCGCGTCGTCGGGCTTCGGCTCGGGCTTGCTCTCGCCCTCCTTGCCCTTGTCGTCGCTCTTGCTGTCCTGCTTCTGCTCCTGCTTGTCGTCCTGCTTCTTGTCGTCCTTCTGCTGCTCGCCCTTCTTGTCCTGCTTGTCCTGCTCGCCCTTCTTGTCCTGCTTCTGCTGATCGTCCTGCTTGTCCTTGTCGTCTTTCTTGTCCTGCGTCTTGTCGTCCTGCTTGTCGTCCTTCTTCTGCTGCTCGCGCTGCTTCTTCAGCTCTTCGATCTTATTCTTCAGCTCGTCGATGTAGCGAAGCGTGCGCTCCGTGTTGCGCAGCAACTCGGGCATCGGCTTGGCCGAAGCACCGCGCACGAAGTAGTCCTTGGCTTGCTCGGCCTTCTGCAGTGCGTGTTCGAGCAGCGGCAGTGGATCCTCGGGTTTGGCAGCATCCGGCGCCGCGGGATCCACGGCAACCGCCGGCGGTGCACCCGTTGCTTGTCCTGAGGCGGTTTGCCCCAAAGCGTCGGCCTTTGCCTCGAAGGCGCGCGCTTCTTCGTAGCGAAGTGCGCCCAACAGCCCCGCGTGCAGCTCCGTGCGCGCATCGCCAGCGAGGGCCGCGTACTTCTCGACCGCCGTCTCCGCGGTCGCCAGCTCGCCAGCGCGCCAGCTCGCCAAGGCCAGGTTGAACTGCAGCTCGGCAGAATCACCTTCACTGGCGATCGCGGCCCGGAACGCCGCAGCCGCCTCGGCGAAGTGGCCCTCGCGGTAGAGCTGCAGGCCCTTCTCGCGGTCGCCGCCAGGCGCCATCAGCAACCACGCACTGAGCATCAGGATCTTCATCGGTGTCGACCTCCGGCCGTCGCGATCTCAAACAGTAACAGCAGCAGCAGCGGCAGCAGCACCCACTGGTAGCGCGCCTGCTTGCCCGTCTCTTCACCGGCGTCGTAGCTGCGCTTCTCCATCGGCAGTAGGCGCTTTCGATGCAGTTCCGAGAGTGGCAGCACCATGGCATCGGCTCGCACGAAGTCGCCGCCGGTCACGGTCGCGACGGCGCGCAGACTCTCGGGATCCATGCGCGAGACAACCTCCGCCCCTTCTTGATTGCGCAAGAACGACTCGTTGTCGCCACTCGCGACGGTGATCTTGCTGCCCATCGAGCTGCCATAGCCGACCGTGTAGACGACGAGGCCCTTGTCCTTCAGTTCGCTCGCTGCCTGCTGGCCCGCACCGGCGAGGTCTTCGCCATCGGTCAGCAGCAGCACCGCGGTCGTCTTGGCGTTGTCGACGTCGGCGATCTCGAGCGCCTTGCGCAGCGCCGCGGCGATGTCCGTGCCACCAACCTTGACGACGTCGGTGTCGACTTCGTCGAGCAACGCACCGAACGAATCGAGGTCGTGCGTGAGCGGGATCCACAGCCGCGCCTGACCGGCGAACACCACGAGGCCAGCGCGATCGCCGCCCTGCAGCTCGGGCAACACGGCGCGGATGTCGCGCAGTGCCCGCTGCAGGCGCGAAGGTTCGACGTCGCGCGCGAGCATCGAACGCGAGGTGTCGAGGCACAGGATCAGGTCGAGCCCACGGCGCTCGATGGCGACCGGTTCGTCGCCCAACCGCGGGTCCATCCAGCAAACGAGGCCCAGACCCAGCAGCAGCACAATGCGCAGCGAGTGCCGCAGCGGCGTCGTCAGCACGTCGCGCGAAGCGGCGCCGTAGCGGGCGGCCGCGAGCCGCGACCGGTCGAACAGCGCCCACAGCAGTGCCCAGGCGACCGGCAACGCCAACAAGAACGGCCACAAGAACGCGCGCGTCCACTCGAGCCCGTTCATGGCACCCTCCGGAAGACCAGCACTTCGCTGAGCAGCGCCAGCAGCATCAGCAAGAGCCCGATGCCGAGCGGCCACTCGAAGTGGTCGACCGTGCGGTAGCGCGGGTCCTCGAGCTCGCTCTTCTCGAGTTCGTCGATGTGCCCGTAGACATCGGCGAGGTCGCTGTCGCTCTTCGGTTGGAAGAACTGTCCACCGGTCGTCTCCGCGATCTGGCGCAGCTCGGTGAAATCGAGCGGACGGAAGCCGCCGAACACCATCGGCTGGCCGTTGCCGAGTCCGATCGTGTGCACGCGGACACCGGCGTCCTTGGCCAGCTTGGCGCCGTCCTGTGGCAAGATGTCGGCGACCGTGTTCTCGCCGTCGGTGAGCAAGACCACGACCCGCGACTTGGCCTTGCTCTTGGCGAGCACCTGCACAGCCTTGGCGATCGCAGTGCCGATCGCCGTGCCGTCGATCTCGGAGTTCTGGGGCACGGTGTCGAGCACGCGCAAGAACGCCGCCAGCGCCTGTTCGTCGAGCGTCGGCGGACAGCGCAGCTCGGCGTAGCGGGCAAATGCGAGCATGCCGACGCGATCGTTCTTGCGCGCCGCGGCGAACTCCTGCGCCCGCTTGCGAGCCGCGTCGATGCGGCGCACGGACTCGGTCGTGCTCATGTCGTCGATGATCATCGACGAACTCGTGTCGACGACGAGCAGGATGTCGATGCCCTGTTCGCGCATCGGCACGACTTCGCGCAGCACGGGCCGAGCCACGGCGACCGCGAGGCAGATGGCGGCCAGCAGTTTGGCGATCAGCGGTAGGCCGGCAGCGCGCTGGCGCCACGTCGGCACGAGGCCCGCAAACAGCGAACTCGACGCCGTCGGCAAGGCCGCGCGCGGCCGACGCACCCGCCAGAGGGCTGCCAGCAGCGCCAACGGGATCGCCAGCAAGAACCAAGGGTCGAGCAGCGTGATCTCGCCGAGATTCCAAATCGCGATCATGCGGACGCCTCCGCAGGGCTCGGTTGTGGGCGGTCGGGTGGAACAGCCGAGCTCACCGAGTGGTGAGCTCGGTCGGGTCGCGTCGACTCGACGAATGCTTCGGCCAGAGCAAACGTCGCGACGTGCTCGTTCTCGCCGGGCACGACCGCGGCAAACTTGACGAGATCACACTGCGACAGGAAGCGCTCGAGCTCGCGCTTGTGCTCGCGCGCGAGCTGGGCGCCCGATTTGGGGTCTCCGGATTCGAGTTCGCGCAGAAACTCCTCGGTCGTGCGCTCGGGCGCGCGCAGACCAAAGCGGCCTTCGAGGTAGACCCGCAGCACCTGCGACACCTGCACGTAGAACGCTTCGACCTGTGCTAGCGTCGTGCGCGGCGCCGTGCGCAACCGAGCGAGCTCGCGCAATGCCGCGACGTGCGCCGGCACGGGCACGGCGTCGGGGTGCGGGCGCAACCGACGGCGGCGGCGCCACGCCACGAATGCGAGCATCGCGAGTGCGAGCAGTCCAGCGCCACCCGCGAGCCACCACAGCAGCCGCGATGGCGTCGGGAACGGATCGGCTGGCGCTTCGATCGCAGCACCGTGCTCGCCGATCACGGATTCGATCACGAACGTCTGCTCGGGGGTGCTCGCCGATCCCGAGCCGTCCTTGGCCTTGGCCACGAACGGCGGCAAGACGAGTTCGCCCGGCCCGCGCACGGGCCGCAACACGATCGTCGTGTGCAACCAATGACCGGCCCCAAACGGCACCTCCTTGGCCTTCGTGATCTCGGCGAGGAAGTCCTTCGCGTCGATCGCCGGTGCCCATTCGACCTCGAGGTCGGCACGCCGATACAGGTCGAGCTGCACGGTGACGGGCTGCAGGAGCGGCACCTTGGTCGCCGACACCGCGATCTTCAGGTCGAGCGACAACGTTGGCGGCACTGGCCACGGCGCTGCTCGACCCCCGCACGCACTCGCTGCCAGGGTGAGGCCCAGGGCCAGTGCGCCGCCGATCGCACGGCGCTGAGTCCAAGCGGTGCTCGCGTGAAGCTTCACCGCTTCGCCCCCCGCAACTCGCGCATGCGAAAGAACCGCACCAGCGGATCGGCGACCGAACCCGTCGTCGGCACGTCGAGCAGGTCGACCTTGGCCCGGCGACACGTCTCGAGCAGCTGCTGCCGTTCGGCCAACCAACGCCGCTGCAGTTCGACCCGCACGCGCGCACTCGCCGTGTCGACGACCAGCGTGCGCCCCGTTTCGGGATCGGCTAGGTGCAGGAGCCCAACGTTCGGCAACTGCGCGACGTCGCCACCGGCGCGGTCGAGCCCCGCCGCAAACGGATCGCGGATGCGCACGGCGATGACGTCGTGCCGCTGCGACAGGAGCCGCAGCTTCTGGCTGCTTTCGTCGCCGAAGAAGTCGCTGACGACGAAGACGATCGCGCGCCTTCGCTGCACGCGACCCGCGTAGTCGAGTGCTTGCACGAGGTCGGTGCGCGCGCTCTCGACCGGCGGCTGGCAGGCCTCGCGGATCAGGCGCAGCACGTGCTTGCGTCCCTTCTTGGCGGGCACGTAGCGCACGATGCGGTCCGTGAACGTGATGAGCCCGGCCTTGTCGTTGTTGCGCGCCGCCGCGAACGCCACACAGCCGACGAACAGCGCCGCCGTGGTCGCGACCGTTCGCCGCGGACTCTTCCGGTCTGGCTGGGTACCAAACGCCATCGACGCCGAGACGTCGAGCAAGAACATCACCGTCAGTTCGCGCTCCTCGACGAACTTCTTGACGAACGGCCGCCCCGTGCGCGCCGTGACGTTCCAGTCGACCGAGCGCAGTTCGTCGCCTTCGGCGAACTCACGCACTTCATCGAACTCGATGCCCGAACCGCGGAAGACCGAGCTGTAGCCGCCTACCATCACGTCGGTGACCATGCGGTCGGCGCGCACCTGGATGCGCCGTGCCTCGGCCAGCAGTTCTGGGTCGATCGCGGACGCCACGGCAGTCCTAAGGCACGCGCACGGTGTCGAACACCGTCTTGAGCACTTGCTCGCTGGTGATGCCTTCGGCCTCGGCTTCGTAGGTCGTCAGCACGCGGTGTCGCAGCACCATCGTGCCGACCGCCTTGACGTCCTGCGGCGTGACGAAGCCGCGCCCTTCGAGGAAGGCCCGCGCTCGCGAGGTGCGCGCCAGCGCCAGCGACGCGCGCGGCGAGGCGCCATAGAGAATGAGCGGCTTGAGCTTCGGCAAACCGACCTGCTCGGGCTCGCGCGTCGCGAAGACGAGGTCGACGATGTAGCTCTTGACCTTGTCGTCGAGGTAGATCGTGTCGAGCAGCTGCCGCATGCGCAGCACCTCCTGCGGCGTCGTCGCCGGCTTGACCTCGGTCTGCGCCGACATGCCCGCC
>JBDSBS010000827.1:0-5787 GCA_039921435.1 Planctomycetota bacterium
ATGGTCTACGAGTCCGCGTACGCCCGGCTGATCTTCGTTTCCGGCATCGAACGGCACCTTCCCCGCATCTTCACCCATTCGGCAGCACCTTTACCGGCGCGTTGACGCGCGGCTTCTGGTTCCAGGCACCCGCCAACGGCATCGTTGCGGCGCTCTCGGTACCCAATGAAGCAGTGCAGCCCTTCCAGGTTGTCGAGTTCATCGACCTCGGGCTCGTGGCGCCTCCTGCGTTTCCCGGCACGGTGCTCGGCACGCAGTTGTTCTACAGCAACAACACGGCCGGTGGCTCCACGATCGCGACAGCCATCCCGATCGTCGCCGGCAACTACTACGGCGTGCTGGGCGCCTGCTTGAACGCCGTCGGTTCGGGGACTTCGTACAACTCCTACGCTGGCGTGACGGGGGCCTTCGCCAGCACGATCCTTGGCATCCCAACCACACTGACGCGCTTCGGCACGCAGTTCGGTATCGGCGCTGGCGGCAATCAACCGTGCTGGTCCGAGGTGGGAGGCACGTTCTGTCGCGTCGACGTCACCGTCATCCCAACCGGCGGCGGCGTTGTTGCGACCAACACGATCCTCGGCAAGGGCTATGGTCAGTTCGCGTCGACCTACGAGAACTTCGCCACGGCGGCTGCCTTCGATCTGAGCAATACGAGCTTCCAGTTCATCCAAGCCGGCGCCGGCTGGGTGATCACGGCTGGCACTCCCTTGGTCGCGCCGTCGGGCTCGGCGATCGTGCTGCCGTTGACCGATGACTCTGAGGTGACCCAAGCCTTGGCCAGCGGTGGCAGCGTCAACGTTTGCTCGAACGGGTTCATCTCGTTCGGCGGCTCGAACGGTACTAGCTTCACCCCAGACCCGACGACGTTCCTCAACGCTGCCTTCGAGACGTTCCGCATCTGGCACGACTTCAACCCCGCCGCCGTCGGCAGTGGCCAAGTCAAGTATGAGGTCGTTGGCGGCGAGGACGTCTTCACCTGGGACGGCGTCTACGACTTTGCCGGCACGTCGGCCGCAAACGCCAGCACGATCCAGATCTCTGTCTCGGGCGCGCCCGGCAGTCGCACCGTGCGTTGCAAGTGCGGCACGGTGAGCACCCTGGGTAACGGCTTCCTCGTCGGCTACTCGCCCGCTGGTGCAAGCTTGAATCCGGGCAGCGTCGACATCTCGGCGACTCCCCTGCCCGTCGTGCTTCCCGGCACCGACCGCGCAGAGCTCAAGCTCGTGGGTCAGACGCGCCCCCTCATCGGCACGAACTGGAATCTGCAGGTCCAGAACATCCCGGCGACGACCGTGTTCGGTATCAACTGGTATGGCCTTACGGACCCGAACATTCTCGACTTGGGCTTCCTCGGTCTGCCCGGCAACCAGCTGCGCGCCAGTCTGGATGTCATCCAAGGACCCTGGGTCGCGAGCGGCACGTTCAACTACGCGTTCCCGGTGCCAAACAACGTAGCCTTCTTGAACTTCCAGCTGTGCACGCAGGCAGCAGTGTTCGAGACGCCAGCGGTGAACGCTTTTGGCGCGGTTACCAGCAACGGCATCCGCGGCAACGTGGGCAACCTCTGATCGCGTAGAGTCCGTCAAACATTCGCTCCTAGCGAACCTAGCGGCCGCCTCCGCCCCCTGGGCTGAGGCGGCCGCTTTGCCGTCGAGTTGGCCACTGCACTGCACGTGGAGGTCTCGCGCGAGGCGAAGCATCCGATCGCGGACGGCGAGACGTTCGAGTGGGACGTCGACGTGGGGGCGGAGTCGGCGGCGCGGCAGAAGGAAGCGAAGAGGTAGGGGCGAAGATGTCGGCCGCGTCCACTCGGCGCGCCCCTTCAGTTGCCCACTTGTTTGATCAGCACGTTGGTGCTGCCGATGCCGACGGCTGCAGCGGGGTCGACGACGAACGCCTGCACGTAGAATGTGATGCCTTGCAGGCCGTGCGGCAGCAAGATGGGCAGCTGCGTCGCCGCTGCGGCGCGGCCCTGGCCGTTCTCCGTGATCGGCCACCCGCCCGTGATCAGCATGGTTGGATCGAGACGCAGCGTCAGGCCAGGCAATGGCACGTTTGGCAACTCGGCGCTCAGCAGCGAGATGCCGAGGATCGCGAGCGTGGGTCCCGGCACCCCCGTGAGGGGCAGTACTTCGGTCTCGCCACCGCGGAACGGACCCGAGGCGCCGAGCACCGGGCGGGCGCCTGCTTCGCCGAGCGTGCCTTCGAAGCTCTGCCGGCGGCTGCCGGCCGATGGCCCGTGGAAGCGGGGGTTGCGCACCACGTACGAACCGATCAGGTCGATGTCGCCATCGCCGTCGGCGCTGAACCCATTCTGCACGGTCTGGAAGCAGGCGTGGTAGTCGGCCAACGTCGGTATCAGGGCGGAGCCGGTGCGACGCAGCACGAGGCCCACGTTGGGTTGACCGGTCACCACGCCCAAAGAGAGGTCGGTCTTGCCGTCGCCATCGAAGTCGGCCGCAGCGATCGACGAGCGCGCCGCCGAAGCAAGGTTGGTGGGGGCCAGCACCAAGCCGATGCCGGTCAGAACAGACGTCTGGGAACCAGCCGCCGGTGTTCCAGAAGAGCTGGCTCGAGAAGCCGTCGCCGAACGCGGGATTGGAAGGAAGCGAAGAAGTCCCGCGCGGGTAGTTGCATGGCCGCGCTCGCTGGACCGACGTCGACCCGCCGAGCTCTTGGACCCGCTCGACGAGCCTTGGCCCCGGCCTGCCTGGCCCTCTCTGGACCTGTGGGGGTAGCTGTAGCTGCCGACAACGCGCCCCACATCCGGCTTGACTTGGTAGCCATATTATTCGATAATCTGGCTATGAAATCCGTTTCGATCAACGACCTCAAGCGAAATCTATCTGGCTATTTGGACGAGGCCGTGCGAGGCGACCCGATCGTCGTCACGCGCCATCGCCGTCCATGGGCCAAACTCTCCGCGGCCGACGTGTCCCACGTCCGCGAGGGGAGCCGGATCGGCCAGGTGGAACTCGAGCCCGTGCTCGCTAACCCATTGCCCGAGGCGGCGCGACACCTGCTCGCCGACGATCGCGAGGACTCGACCGAGCACACGCTGTGACTGGCACATTGGCACGCTTCTACATCGACCCTTCGGCCTACCTCGGCGTTCTCACACGCGACGAACACGCGGCAGGCTTGGCCGCCGAGTTGCGCGGGGCTGCGTGGTTCTCGAGTGTCGTGTTCGTGCTCGAGGTGCAGCGCAACCTGGTGCGGCTCGCCCGCGAGAAGTATCTGTCCACGGACGACTACCTGGCCTGCGGTGACCGTCTGCGCAGCGACCTGGAAGGCTTCAGCCTGCGCGATGTGACGCTCGACTTGTGCCTGCCGACGATGATGCCGGCGACCATGCTGCCCCGTTCGTTGGACCTCTTGCACCTTCGCACCGCCATGTGGTTTCACGCACAGTCACCGTTGACGCGGTTCGTCAGCCTCGATCACCGGCAGAATCAATCTGCGCGTGAACTCGGCATGCCGGTGTGAGTCGGTCCCGCAGCAAGCGGACCACCAGTCATTCATACCCACGATCTTTGCCACCTTCCAGACCTTCAGACCTTCGGTTCCAATGTCTGCAGTGCCGCCGTGGCCACGCACCCTCTCACCCTTTCACCGGCTTCCCCCTCACGCAAATGGAAAAGCGCTCCAAGACCGATCCCTAGAAACTGAAGACCCCGCCAGGCACATCCGACTACACCATGCATGTGGAAGAGAAAGATGGCGAGGAGGTTGGGCAAGACCGTTCGTTGGTACGACTGTCGTGCGTCACGCTGAACGGACTTGGTCGTTCACCCTCGATGGAACGATGCGGCCCTCACGAACTCACGGGGCTCAGGGAAAGCAGATGAATTCTGCTCACCTCACTGCTCATGTCGGTCGATGCCGATCACGGTTCCTGTCCCGTATTTGTCGTACGTCCAGCAAGTTGAGGACGGCACGCTCGATCTCAGCGACGTGAGGTGCCCTCGATGTCGTGCGAGTGGACTCGCGTTGACGGGTGCACGCGTGCATCGTGGGGTAGTCGAACGAACGGTTGAGCCGGGCCATGCGCCGATGCTGAGGAAAGTGCATGCGATTGTGGCACTGGCTTGTTGCCGGCGCTGTCGGGGCCGTGTCAGAGTTCTCCCGTCAGACATTCTCGCTCGAAAGGCCTTCTCGCTGCCCGTCGTCGAGGCTTGTTGCGCAGACTATCTGGAGGGCGGCAGCCTGCGACGGACCGTAGAGTCGATGGGTGTCAATGCACCATCGCCCTCGACGCTGCACGGTTGGAGCGGAGGCCTTGGAGCACATGTGCTCATGAGGCAGGAGATGCTCGTCGAACCGTACGCGCCCTTTGGCGTCTTGCTCAGCGAGACGAAGCGTCACGACCGTCGTGTAGATGCCGTTGTCGAGAAGCGCGTCGAGATCAACCCGCAGCGTCACCGAAGCGAAGTCCGCGGCGAACGATTGGGCGCACTGACCACACTACTCGCAATCGCGATGCTGGTGACGGGCGTGGAAAGGCCAGGCTCTCGGACGGCGTGGAGGCAACTCGGACATCGATGGTCAGCGACGTCTACGCTGTCGTTCCGCTCGGCGATTCCTAGCACGCGGATTGAACACCCGCCGTCCTGCGGTGCGCGTCTTGGCCAGAAACATCAGAACTCCGCGCCCGCTGGCGATTACGACGCAATCACGCTACGGGTGGAGCAGTCACCCGGAGCCTCGCCTGACATCGCCTCCCCGCAGCCATCATGAACGAGCTCCGTGGTCTCTTGTCGCGATCCTGTCCCCCAACCGTTCCATCAACACTGAACTGCATGGTCCATGGATCGTGACTCACGACAGGTACGACCTCCGGTGCATCAACGACCTGCACGCTGTTAAAGTTAAGAAAACACGGTGACTGGATGGACCTCGGCGGTGCCGATGAGCAAAAGCCAGCCAAGGAAGGCACCGTGGAAGCGTGGGGCCGCAGCGAGAAGGACCCCGTGAAGGGCTGGTACGGTTTGAAGAAGGGTTTGCGCGGTCGCCTCGGCGTGTACGTGCCGCCGTTGATGGAAGCGCTGGGACTGGCGGAAGTGACGCACAGGCGAAGGGAAACAAGATGCGGGCGAGGTGACCGCTTTGCCCAACCCACAGCGTTGCCACGGGTGTTGGCAGTGCTGCGATGGGCGGCGGGGGTATTGGTGTAGGTGGCAATCCGGGCCTTCCCGCGCTGCAACCACTCGCCCCTACTCTTGCTGTCCGCAGAACTCGCGCGATCTGCAGCGCCCCCCTGGACGCCCCGGAACCGGCCCCGACAATCGCCGCATGCCCTCGCTGCGCGCCTTCGTGTCGTTCTTGCTCGGTCTCGCGTTGTTCGCTGCTCCCGCCAGCGCCACCTGGTCGATCCTCATCATCGACCTCGCCACCGGCGAAGTGGCGATCGGCATCGCCACGTGCCTTACCGGGTTCGATCTGCGACCAAACACGATCGTTGTCGTGCCGGGCTACGGCGTCGCCGCGGCGCAGTCGTTCCTCGGGCCGTTGTCGCTGCGCGAACTGATCCGCGCACAGATGCTCGCCGGCACCCCGGTCAATCAGATCCTCGCGCAACTCGCCGCCGCCGATCCGAGCCACCAGACGCGCCAGTACGGCATCGCGAGCCTGACCGGCGGCACGGTCACGTTCACGGGCACCGGTGCTGGTGCTTGGGCCGGTGGCCTCACGGGCCAGGTCGGCACGCTCGTTTACACCGTGCAAGGCAACGTGTTGACGGGGCAGCCGGTGATCCAAGCCGCGGAACTCGCGATCCAGACGACG
>JBDSBS010000828.1:0-10704 GCA_039921435.1 Planctomycetota bacterium
TGTACTCGCCGCAAGCGCCGACGACCGGGCGGGGTCCGCGAAGGCAGTGCTCGAAGGTGCAGGAACGGAGACGCTGCCGATGGCCCGCCGCGCGCGCCTGTGTGTGCTGCTGACTCGTGGCGAGAAGCCCGTGTTCGACAAGAAGGCAGCCGTCGAAGCCGTGCAGGCCTCCCTGCTCGCCAAGGACGGTGCCGCGCGTGCGGCGGCGGCCAAGGCGCTGCGCGAGATCGGCGGCGACGAAGCCCTCGCCGCGGCCCTAGGCCACTTCCCGCGCGAGACCGATCGCAGAGCGCAACTGCAACTCGTCGACACCGTCGTCGCCTTGCGTCCGCTGACGACGCCGGCCGCAGTCGACTGGCTCACGAACGTCGTCACCAAGGACTTCGACGAAGCGGTGCGCGAACGCGCCATCGTCCTGCTCGGCAAGAGCGGCATCCAGAATGCGGCCAGCGCACTGATCGGCGCACTCGCGGACCGCAGCTGGACCGTGGCCTGTTGCGCGGCCGTGTCACTCGGCAAGACCGACGACGACCGCGCCTTCGAGCCTCTGCAGAAGCTGCTGACCGACAAGGACTGGACGTACCGGGGGGCTGCGATCGTCGGCCTCATGCACTGGAACCGCGAAGCCGCCGTCGAACCGTTGATCGGCATGCTCGCCGACACGCACCAGGTCGTGGCGCACGCTGCGCACGCCGCACTGAGCACGATGGCCGACAAGTACGACGTGGCTGCGGATCAGAAGGCGTGGCGCGCCTGGTGGACGCAGAACAAGGCCCAGCACGTCTACACCGACCGCGGCGCGTCGATCGACAAGCTCAAGAAGTACGGCTATGCAGTGCCCGACACCGAGATCTACCAGGGACTCGACGTCATCGTCTTCAAGAGCCGCGGCGACCACATCGAACAGCTACTCGAGCGCCTGGAGATCGCCCACCGCGCAACCGAACAGAACCTCGTCACGCAGAGCGGCCTGCACCCCGAGGCGATCTTCGTCTCCAACTGCACTGGCGAACTCGCGCCCAACGACGTGCAGCCCCTGACCTGGTACGTGCGCACCGGCGGTTCGCTGTTCGGCTCGTGCTGGGCCTTGACCGAGACCATCGCACGCATCCACCCAGGCATCGTCAAGAAGGCCCAGACGCGCGCCGTCGACGTGCTCGACGACGTGCGCGCACTGCCATGCAACGCCGACAGCCCGCTACTCAATGGCGTGTTCCCGCCCAGTGTCGTCCCCATCTACCACCTCGAGGGCGCCCACCTCATCGAAGTGCTCGACGCCGAACGCTGCGAAGTCCTCATCGACAGCCCTGACGCCGCCGAGCGGCACGGCACGGGCAACCTCGCGGCGTGGTTCTTCTCGGGCCACGGCGTGATCCTCGACTCGGTCAACCACTTCGACCTGCAGGGCCTCGAGAAGGCGGAGGGCCTCAAGACCAGTGAAGACCGCCAGGCCTACGCCATCGACCACATGGGCATGTCGTTCGACAAGTGGCGCACGACGCGCATCGAGAGCTACTGGAAGGTCGGTCCGCGCGCGAGCAGGAGCGTGCCGGACCTGTCGGCCTTCCGGCTCATCACGAACTTCGTGCGCAGCAAGCGCGTCGGCGAGTACTGATCGGTCTCACCTTGCTGCGGGGCTAGTGCCTTCGTTGCGCAACCAATCGACCGCGACCTTGGGCCGATCGGTACCAATGCGGTCGAGGCCGAGTTCGAAGAACGCGCTCCACGCCTCGGCCCGGTCGGGCGCACCCCAGAAGCGCAGCTCACGGCCACCAGCATGGGCTCGCGCCACGAGGTCGCGCACGCGCTGCCGTTCGTCGGTCGTCAGTTCGTCCTTGCCGTCCCAATCGCTGATGCGTTGCCAGGAATCGCTGATCCACGGCGCGAGGTCGGGCGGCGGCGGCGGTTCGACTGCGAGGTCGGCGAGCCGGCCGTCGAGTGCGCACCACCGTTCGCGATCGGCAGCGACCATCGCACGCGGGCGATCGCCGGAGAGGATCACGGTGACGGCAGAAGGCTCGATGCGGCCGTCGACGAAGCGTGTCAGCAGGTCTCGGTAGCGCCCCAGTTCTTCGCGCAGGTGTCGGTAGACCGCGGCCCCATCGGTCTTGATGTCGACCAACAACACGAACGGCTTGCCGTCGCCGCGGATGCGCCCGCCGCGATGCTGCGCCTCGACCCGAAGTGGCTCGAGGTACATCGCCGCCAGAGTTCGCCCTGGCCGCAGCTGCCAGAGTTCGTGGCCGACGCGCAGTTCCCCGTCGACGAGAAAGACGTCCGCTTCGACGCTGCCGAGGCCCAGTTCGAGCGCGGCGTGCAGCGGGACCGGCTGCAGGTAGTCGTTGTGGCCGTGCAAGCGGAGGGCAGGATCGGGCCCGACGCGGACGGGCGCTGCCAGGGCGTTCGAGGCCTCGGAAACGGACCCACAACCGGTCAGGAAACCTGTCATCAGCAGCCACTTGACGAGCGCCATGGCCGAAACCTACTCGCCCGCGGGAGGCGGCGGGAAGATGCCGGGCGCCCCTTCGTCTGACCGGGCCACTCGGAGCAACCTATGAAACTCGCCACTGCCCTGTTGTCTCTCTCAGCTCTCCTTCCGGTCTGCGCGGGTCAAGAGCCTGCGGCAAAGGTCGCCACCCAGGCCAAGGTGTTCGTTCTGGATCCAGGTGAGACCAAACTCACGGACCTGATCGATCGAAGCGCTGCCTTCCTCGGTTGGAACATCCTCACGAATGCGCAGGAGATGGCCGGTGGTGGGCCAGGCAGTCTGACCGTGCAACTGCAGAACAAGATGACGACCGACGCAACTGGCTGCGAAGAAGTCCTCTCGAACATGCTCTACCGCAGCGGCTTTGCGCTCACCACGCTCGACGAGAGCAAGAAGCTCTACGAAGTCATTTCGATGTTCGGGCCGCGCAATCGTGAGGTTTCCCTCCGCGCTCTGACGCGCACCGCCGATCAGGTCATGGCGCGCCCCAACCTCAAGGTTGCCGTCACCGTCGTCATGGCTCTCGAGCACACGAACGCCATGATCGCGACGAACGCGCTGCGGCCGTTCTTCGCACAGACGGGCGTTTCGGCCGGTGGCGCCTCGCTGACGCTGGGCAACGTCGGCAACAACTCGTCAATCCTGCTCTCAGGCATGCAGGATCAGGTCGCCGCCGCCATCCGACTGGTCAAGACTTGCGACGTGGCGCCACCGGCCGAGCAAGCGCCGGCTTCGCTCGCCGATCGCGTCGAGGCCACCGAACGCCGCCTCGACGCCATCGAGAAGAAGCTCGCCGGCAAGACCCAGGACCGGTAAGCCCATGGCCGTCCGCCCGCTGGTTCTCTCCCTGCTGTTCGCGCTGCCAATCGCAGTGCGACACATCGGGGCCCAGCAAATCGTCGTACCGGGCACTCACGCCCGCGGCGCTGTCGTCGCCGACAAGGACGGCCTGACGCTGCCTGCCGGCGATCTCACCGTGGCCGAACTGATCGACTCGGTCGCGCTCTACCTTTGCCGCAACTACCTGTTCGATCCCGACACGATCGAGAAGGCCAAGGGCTTCACGTTGCAGCGGCCAATCTCGCTCGATGCGCTCGGCAGCGAAGAGATGCTCTACTCGCTGCTCGCAGCGCGCAACCTGGCGGCGATTCCGATCGACGAGCTGCGCTGTGTCTACCAGATCGTCGCGCTCTTCGACGACTCGGTGGGCCACACGAAGCGCTCGCTGCCGATCGCCGCGATTCCGTGGCGTAGCCCTGAAGAGATCCTGCGGCGGCCGCGCTTGCGCGAACTCGTGATGACGTCCGTCGACGTGCGGCATGCCGACGCGCAGCAGCTCGCCAACGCCCTGCGCGCCCACTTCTCGATGCAGGGCAACTGGCAGCCAGGCGTGCCGACCGCGTGCGCTTCCGAGAAGAACACGCTGCTGCTGCACGGCTATCGCGACCAGATCGCGCAGACGATTCTCATGGTGCAGCAGATCGATCGGCTGTCGGCGCCAACGCCGCCGCGACCGGATGTTTTCGAGCGCCTCGAAGCTCTCGAGCGTGAAGTCGCCGCGCTGAGGCAGCAACAGGCACCGCTGCAAGCGCCGAAGGCCCGCTGAAAGTCGACGGAGTTGCCACGTCGGCGCAGCCGCGCCTACGCGCTCAGTTCTTGCCGAACTTCCGCTCGAGAGCCTCGAGATCCTCCTGCTTGCCCACGACCATGATCAAACCTCCCTCCGGCAAGACGGTTTCGGGCGTCGCAAAGACGAGATCGCCTTGGTCGTCGTTGAGTGCTGCTCCGACGCGGTAGCCGATGACCGTGATATGGTAGCGATTTCGCAGATCGAGCGACTTGAGCGGCGCGCTGCTGAGCTCCTTCGGGCAGGTCACCTCCATGATGCTGAGGCCGGAGCCGAGCGGCAACTCGCCGGTGACGAAGTCCGAAGCCACCGAGCGCGCCAGACGATCCGCAGCGTCGAGCTCGGGAATGAGCACGCGAAAACGCCGATCCCCGGAAAAGCCGCCGTCGATTGCTTCCAACACCCGCTTGTGGTTCAGGTCGACGGCCTTGATCAGGATGTTGGGCACGCCGGATTCTCGCAACTGCAAGGCCGCGAGGATCGAGGTGTTGACCTGCTTGCCGAGACTGAGGATGGCCGCGTCGATCTCGCCGATCTGCGCGAGAAACGCCTTGAGCGCCTCAGGGTCGTCTAGGTCGCCCGAGCATGCGGTGTGCACGCTGGCCGCGATGCGCTCGATGCTCCGCTCTTGCATGTCGAACGCAAACAACCGCACACCGCGCCGACCCGCCAGCGCCTGGCATACGCGGTTGCCAAACTTGCCCAAGCCGAGAATCAGGATCCTCTTCATTTTGGTTCATCCAACACAAACGTCGCTCTCGGGGAAGCGCACCGATTTGCGCCTCGGCCGCACGCCGACGAAAGCGAATACGAAGCCGATCGGACCGAGCCGTCCCACGAACATCGCCAGCACGATCAGGAGTTGTGACGGCACCGACAATTTGGGTGTGATCCCCGTGCTCAGTCCCACGGTGCCGAGTGCACTCGCAACTTCGAAGGCCACGGCGTCGACGCGAATGCCGGGCTCGACCGTGGCGACGGCGGCGGTGAGGAACGCGTAGGCCAGCAACATGAACACGCACACGATCATGGCATGGCGAATCGCGGTCAGTGGGATCGCGCGCCGCCGGATCACGACCTGTTCGCGGTTGACCACACGGCTCCACAAGGCCGCTGCGAACACCCAGACAGCGGTGATCTTCATGCCGCCGGCTGTGCTGCCGGGCGCCGCCCCGATCAACATCAGCCCGATCTGGCTGAACAGCGTGCCGCGCCCCGCGTCCCCGTAGTCGAGCATGCTGAAGCCGGCGGTGCGTGTCGTGTTGCCCTGAAACAGGCACAACATGACCTGCTCGCCCACGGGACGACCGGCCAGCAGCCCACCGTGCTCGGTGATCGCAAACATGAGCGCCCCCAACGGGATCAGCACCATGCTGCCGCGCAGGATCATCCAGGCCGACAAATCGAGGGTCGCGCCCGGCGCCCGGCGAGCTTTCGCAGCGAGCGCTGCCGGCACGATGAAGCCCAATCCGCCGAGCAGCCACAGCACCATCAGCGGGAAGGCAACCCCCGAACTCGCGTGGTAGGGCGCCAACCCGGACTCGAGGTTGTCGAAGCCGGCGTTGCAGAAGGCGCTGATGCTGAGGAACACTGCCTTCCAGACAGCGTCGCCTTCGCCGAGTTGCGTCGCGAGAAACAGGGCACCGATCGCCTCGACGGCGACCGTGGTGCCGAGCACCAGGAGCAGAGCACGCCGCGGCTGGTAGTGATAGACGAGGTCCCCGAGCGTCGATTGCAGCACATCGCCGCCAGCACTGGTCTCCGCGCCCAGGCTCAGCAGCACCAGGAACGCGAGGGTCACGATGCCGAGCCCACCGAGCTGGAGCAGTGCGAGCAACACGCATTGACCGAACAGCGAGAGGTCGTGCGCCACGTTCACGACACTGAGCCCCGTCACGCAAGTCGCACTGGTCGCCATGAACAGCGCTTGCGACAGGGTCAGCGAAGGTCGGTTCGCCACGACGGCCGCGGGCAGGCAAAGCAGCAAGGAGCCGGCGACGATGGCGAGCGCGAATCCGAGTGCAACGAGCAGCGGCGCACGCAGCCATGGGTTGCGCGCACCTCCCGGCACGGTTAGGAGGGAAGTGTTCAAGGTTGTCGCGCTACTACACGCAACTCCTGCCGCCTCTGCGCTGGAATGAGCGTGTGAACCACGGTGAGCGGGGATCAGAAGCCGGAGCCCATGTGGAAACAAGGGCGCGGGCGCACGCGCAACTGTCCAGCCCACTCGCGGTCATGGTGCATGCGGTTTCGTGGGCAAACGCTCCGCGCAGACATTGCCAGCGCGCACATCCGATCCAACGGCGACAAACGTGAGGGTCGCTGCCGGAGTCACTTGCGCCGATAGAGCCACACATGACCGTGCGCGGTCGCCTTCTCGCCGTCGTCACCGTCGCTGACTGGCCGCGTGCGACCGCCGAGCAGCGGCTGCATGTGTTTGCGCAGTGACTCGATGCTCTGCCGAACGACCGGCAAGCCGACCTTGGCTTCGACGGCTTCGATCGTGGCGCGGATGCGCTCCTGTGACGCCTCCTCGAAGCGTGTCTCGTCGACGATGTTGGCGCGGATCCAAGTCCGCCACCCCACTTCTGCCTTCGCCTGCAGCTCGTCCGCGTGTCGCTGCTCCCGGTTGATCTGCGCCCTGAGCTCGCGGCGCCGCCAACGAGGCCTTCGCATCCTTCGGGTTGAGCACGCGGTTCTGAGCTAGGTCGCCCAGCGGCGCAAAGCGCCGCTGGGCGAACTCGCTCAGGACCTCGCCGCGCGCCCAGGGCGCGCCGCTTCGGTTCTGAGCCGCCGTGCCGTCGAAGCGGTTCACTTCGCCAGCAGGTTGACGAGCAGGCGCGCGGCACCGGCGTTGCCGATGCGCAGCTGGCGATACAGCGCCAGGGAGCAGTAGACGAAGTCGCCGCGCCCGTACAGCGTGTAGAGCAACGCACCCTGATACGGCGTCTTGTCGCCCGAGTCCTTCATCTCGAGCATCGGCGTCCAGGCCGGATCCCACGTCTTGGGGAAGTTGAGCCCGCGCTCCTGCACCCAGCCCGCGAAGTCGGCGGTGCTGATCGTGTGTGGGTGCTGCACCAGGCGGTGTTGCGGCTGGAGCAGCGTCACCGGCGCGTCCTCTTCGGTGACACGATCGTTGCCGATCACGAGCGCAAACGGCGCGAGCAGCGGGTGCCCGTCGCGTTCGTTCCACTCACCGGGCTTGTGGTACATCGCGACGATCCGGCCGCCGCTGCGGCAGAACTGCAGCAGCCGGTCGCGCACCTCGGCCAGTTCGGGGCGGTGGAAGTAGGCGCGGATGTCGAGCAGCACCGTCGTGAACTCGTCGAGTCGCGTCAGCGCGAGCGCGTCGCCGTCGAGCGACGTGAACGCGACGCCGAGGTCTCTGAGCGCGCGTTCGGTCGTGTCGTCGGGGCCGCGCACTACCGCCACCTTGAGTCCCGGCGGCACCGCAACGTCGATCGGCAGCACGCGGATCCGCGATCGCACGTCGCCGAAGCCGACCTCGATGCCGGCGTCGGCGGGCAGCTCGTCGGCAGTGATCGTCGCGCGCATGAGCAGCCGCGTCTGCGAGTGCTCGGGCGACAGCGACAGCCGCGACGGCACGGGCACGGCCTGGATGCCAGGCGGCAGCGACAGACGCACCGGTGCGTTGAGTTCACGATCCCCGTGGCTCGTCACCGCAACGCTGAACACGCGCTCGACGGTCCGGCCCTTCGGCACCATCACGACCTCGCGGTCCCATTCGAGCTCGACGGGCGCGACCGCGGTGTACGGCAGCATGCGCGAGACCCTGATGCGTCTGCCGTTCAGCGTGAACGACACCTGGACATCGATCAGCATGGGCTCGGGACCATCGCTCGGCGACGCACAAGGGAAGCCGACCGTGAACCGTCCCTGGGGGCCGGGCGAAGACGGCGCGTTTGCAGGAGATGGACCGGCCGAGGGCGGCAGCGTCATCGCCGGCGACACCGGCAGACCATCGAACACGAGCGCCCGCACGGGCTGCTTCACGGGAATGCCGTGGCGCTCCCCGCAAGCGACATCGATGTCGCCGACACGCTCAGCCCCGTGCACCACGACGTCGATCTGCCCCTCGCCGCCGTAGGACACCGTGTCCTGCGCGAGCCAGGCCTCGACGCGCACGTTGGCGAGCGTCATGAGGATCTGCTCGATGGCCTCGTTGCGCCGACCGTTGGTCGAAGCCCGCCGGAGGACCTCGGGGTCCCAGCCGTTGAGGTCGACGACGGGACTGCCCGGTGCGACCTTGCCAACCTCAGCCGCGAGTTCTGCGCGCGACATGTCCATCGCACCGCGGGGCAACCGCTGGTCAGGTTTGGCCAGGCTCGGGCGCACCCAACTCCACGGCATCGGCGCGATCGCCCCATCGTCACCGACGGGCGTCTTCGTGTACTCCGTCTCGTTGACGACGCGCCACCAGTCGCGACCGACCTGCAGCGGATCGTGCGGCCCCCACGGCCCCTGCGTCACATGCTGGGTCCAGGCGCGGTGTGCAAGCCGCGCGTAGGTTTCGCCGCGCGCCGGCTCCAACTCCGACGGGTCGACGACCCAGGTCGCCTCATCGACCTTGCTGCGCGCGACCAGCGCCGGCATGTAATGGCCATTGGCGGCACGTTCGTTGAGAACCTCTTGGATCGCCCAGTACGTCGCGCGATGGTGCCCGTGGCCGCCAGTCAGGCTGTGGTTGGTAATCACGAAGTCGGGGTCGACATCGACCAACACGCGGCGCATCGCGGCGAGCAGCCGGTCCTTGTCCCACTTCGCCAGCGTCTCCTCCAGCGTCTGGCTGTAGCCGAAGTCCGGCATGCCGAGCCACCGCACTTCGACGCCGCTCATGGCCGCGGCGCGCAACGTCTCGCGAACGCGCAGCCCAGCGAGTTCGGGACCGATCTCGCGCCCAATCGCGTTCTGCCCGCCGTCGCCATAGGTTGTGTAGGCCGCGACTACGCGCATGCCGTACTTGCGGCGCAGCACGGTGTTGGTGCGCGACGACTCGTCGTCGGGATGGGCCGCGACGTTGAGCACGACGGCGTCCGTCGACGCATCGAGGTAGGCCTGATGCAAACCTGTGAGTCCGGCCTCGGGCTCACCCTGGAAATGAAGCCACTGCGCCGGGAGCCGGGCAGCCAGCAAGCAAGAAAAGGCGATCGAGACGGCGGCGAGCAGCGCCGCGGCACGACGAGGGGCCATGCGAGATAGGTTCATGACTTCAAACTCCGCAGACGATCGAGCGCCTTGTCGAGCACGGGCCAATCGACGGCGAATTGGAAGCGCATGCATCGCACGCCATCGGGCTTGGCGAAGAAGAGATCGCCGGGCACGGCGTTGACGCCGATGCGTTCGATCATCTGCAGCACCGCGGGATACGGCGCCAGATCGCCAAACACGGCCTGGTAGTCCGCGAGCACGTAATAGGCGCCCTGCGGCACGCTGAATGCAAAGCCCGCATCGCTCAAAGCCGCGCAGAACGCGTCGCGCTTCTTCTGATAGCCCTGCTGCAGTTCGGCGTAGAACGATTCCGGCAGCTGCTCGAGTGCTTTCTGCACGCCTCGCTGCATCGGCCGCGCCGCGCAGACTTCGATTTGGTCGAAGACGATGCCGCACTTCTCGACGATCTCAGCGGGACCGGCCAAGAAACCGATGCGCCAACCCGTGACCGAGAACGTCTTGCTGAACGAGTTCATCGTCAGCGTGCGTTCGGCGAGGCCGGGCACCGTCGCCGGCGACACGTGTGAGCGGCCGTCGAAGCACATGTACTCGTAGACCTCGTCGGTCAGCACGAGCACGTCGGTGCCGTCGAGCACGTTGCCGAGTTGCTCGAGTTCTTCGCGCGTCCACACCTTGCCCGACGGATTGCCCGGCGTGTTGACGACGATGGCTCTAGTTCGCTTGCTCAGTGCGGCGCGCAAGGCGTCGGCATCGAACGCGAGTGTCTCCCGATCGAGCGGCACCGCGACTGGCCGCGCAGAAAACAGCGGGATCGTCGTCCAGTGGTAGCTGTAGAACGGTTCGAACAGCACGACCTCGTCGCCGGGTTCGATCAGCGTCATGCCCGCCGCGAAGAACGCGCCGCTGCTGCCCGTGCAGACCGCGACGTTCGCAGCTTCGTAGTGCATGCCGTTGTGGCGCTGCAGCTTCTTGGCGATCTCTGCCCGCAGTTCGGGCAAGCCCGCGTACGGCGTGTAGAGCTGGCGGTCGCCACCGCCGATGCTGGCCTTGGCGCCTTCGACGAGGGGGGCAGGTGTGTCGAGGTCGCACACGCCCTGACCGAGGTTGATGCCACCGGGCACGCCGTTGATGACCAGGGTCAGGGATCGCAGCAGATTGCCCTGGTCGAGATGGCGACGGCGCGCAGCCGTGCGCGCGAAGGCGCGGTGGAGTTGGCTCATGGGCGAGGGAAGGGAGTGCGGAATGATACGTGACCGCACGCAGTTCGTCTTGACGCGGTCGGCCGGACAGAGAGCATGCCACGCCCGTGACCGAAGCTCTCCATCTGCACGATTTGCGCTTCGGCTACGGCCAGCGACCGGCGGTGCGCGGGGTCTCGCTCTCGCTCGACCCCGGTGAT
>JBDSBS010000829.1:0-3544 GCA_039921435.1 Planctomycetota bacterium
GCGCAGTTCGAGGACCTCGAGCGCCTTGTCGGCCTCACCCTCGACGACCGTCGCGGTGCCGACCGTCTGCAGCTTTGCATCGGGCGCGGTGATCGGGCCGAAGCCTCGATCTTCCGTCGGCGCCTCCATCCACGGCACGAGGCGCGCGTCGGACTTGCCGAGCAGCAGGTTCCATTGACCATCCTTGCCCTTGCTGAGTACGGCGATGGGCACCGCGCTCTCGCGTGCCTCGAGCTGTTTGGCCGGCACGCAGAAGACGGCGAGCTTGCCGCCCGGCACGTTCACGGTCTTGTTGCCGAGCACGAGCACTTCGCTGCGCCACTCGGATGGACCGAACGTGATCTGCAGCTTGGCCGACTGATTGCCAGCCGCGGTCGGGCCGTTCTTCGCCCACTCGATCGACAGCTTCTTCGAGGCCTTGCCAGCCTTCCGGATCTCGCCTGAGAGGCGAGCAGCTTGCTCGCCGCCGAGTGCATGCTGCGAACCGTCGACGACGACGGCGCAGTGGATCTCGTCGGTGCGCATGAGACTGATGCGGTAGTGACCGGGCGCAATCCAGGTGTCGCCGGTCAGGACCGGCATCGCGAGCAACCACGTGCTCGCTTCGTTGATGCCCATCGGCAACGACTGTTCGATGGGTAGTACAGTGAGGCCCTGCGGGGCGGCCGGGACCGCGCCGTAGCTGATCGTGGAGGCGCGCTTCTGCCACTCGAAGGTCGCTTGCTCGCGTTGTGCCGAGAGCGCAGCCAGGGGCAGGAGGAACGCCGCGGTCAGGGTCTTCATGGTCGTCATCGGGGTAATCGGGGGAGGCGGCAGTCTACGGCGGCGAGTCCGGGCTGTGACCATTTACGGCCGGAGGCCCGGACTACGCGGCATTGGTCCTTGCCTTGGCCCGAGCATCGCGTTGAATGCGCGCCCCGCTCACTAAGGAACGTTCGCATGTCGGAAGGAAAACGCCCTGGCGGTCTCACTGCACTCGCCGTCCTCAACTTCATCTTCGGTGGGTTCGGTGCCCTCGGTTCGCTCGGCATGCTGGCGATCCTGGCGTTCATCAACTCGGCCGCACAATCGGGAAGCAACCCCGAGGCGGCCAAGGCACAGGAGGCGATGGCCAAGGCTTGGGAAGAGACTGGCGTCGGCGTCTTCTACGCCATGCTCGCGCTGGGAACCGTCACGGCGATCCTGCTGATCGCCTCGGGCGTCGGCTACTTGAAGCAGAAGCAGTTCCTCGGGCGCACGCTGGGCAACGCCTATGCGATTCTGTCTCTCGTGCGCTCCGTCGTGATGGCTGCTTCTGTTTCCGAGGGAGCCGGGGGCGGCTTCACGATCGTCACGCTCGTGTTCATCGTCTACCCGGTGCTGACGCTCGTCTTGTTGAACGGCACGTTCAAGCACGACTTCGTCAACTGATACCTCTGCTCGTTCGCGCCGCGCCGGACCATTCCCTTCGTGAACCCACGCCAGACCCTGCTCATCGCCAAGTACTCCGCGCGCTATTCGGTGCGCGGTGGCATCGGCCTCGTCTTCCTGTTGTTGTCGCTGACGTTTGGTCTGCTCGTCGCGCACATCATGCTGCAGCCGGTCGAGATGGGCATCCGGCAGTTCTCCAAGGGTTCGAACGTCGACAAGGCCGAAGCGATGAAGCGCACAGTCGAGCTGCTGACCAACAGTGCCAAGCCCGTCGTGTCGTGGATGGTGTCGAGCAGATCGCTGAGTGCCGCGAGTGAAGCGGACACCGCGGCCGACGCGTGGGCCGACTATCTGCTCGACGACCGGCCCGGGTTGTTGTCGGCGATCTTCCTGATCCTGTTGTTCGGCTGGCCGCTCGTGGTCTCGTTTGGCGCGTTCGATCTGTATGCGAGCGACATCGCCTCGCGCCAACTGCGCTATCAACTGCTGCGTACCGACCGCGGCAGCATCTACTTTGGCCGCCTGCTCGGCATGGTCGCCACGTTCCTCGCTGTGCTGCTGCTGCTCGGCATCACGGTGACCGCCTACATGGGCCTCAAACTGCCGCTCTACCCGGGCGCGCGGCTGATCGGCTGGGCCGCGTACGGCACGGTTGCGATGGTGGTCGTGTCACTGCCGTACATCGCACTCTGCGCGTGGATCTCGGCGAGCATCGGCGCGCCGTTCGCGGCCCTGAGTGTGACGTCCATGGTCATTGGCGGGGTGCCGCTGCTCGCGACGATGGGCAGTAAGGTCTACGAGCCGGCTGCCTACCTCAACTACGTACTGCCGTGGGGCTTCCAGATGCGTCTGTTCCACCACGACCCGACGCAGGTTGCCTTGGCCGTCGGCGGCTGTGCCTTCTTGACGCTGCTTTTCACGTGGCTCGGCTACCGCAAGTTCACGAGGCGAGACCTGTGAGCGACGTCGCGCTTTCCATCCAGAACCTCACCAAGACGTTTGGTTCGACCAAGGCGCTCGACTGTGTCAGCTTCGAGGTGCCGAACGGTTCGATCTTCGGCTTGCTGGGTCCCAACGGTGCTGGCAAGACGACCTTGTTCTCGATCGCCGCGGGCTTCCTCGCGGCCGACCGAGGTACCATGCGCGTGCTCGGCGTCGACATCGCGCACGTCTCGCAGCTGCAGGGCCGCATGACGATCCTGCCGCAGGACGCCGCGTTCCAGCGCAACGTGCCGATCGTCGAGCAGCTCATGTTCTTGCGCCGGCTCGACGGCAGCGACGTGGCGACTGCCGAACGCGAGGTGGACGAAGCGCTCGAGAAGGTGGGTATCGCGCAATACAAGAAGCGTGGCATCCACGCGCTGTCGCACGGCATGTTGAAGCGCATGGGCATCGCGCAGGCGTTCCTCGGCACGCCCGACGTGATCCTGCTCGACGAGCCGACGTCGGGGCTCGATCCGCAGAACGCGCGGCAGATCCGCGACCTCGTGCGCCAACTGCAGCAGTCGCGCCAGGTGACGACGGTCATCAGCTCGCACAACCTCGCCGAGATCCAGGAACTCTGCGACCACGTTGCGATCCTCGACAAGGGCAAGCTCAAGATCGCCGGCCCCGTGCAGGAGATTACGCGGCAGGGTCGCATGATCGAACTGACGGCGTCGCGGCCACTGACCGAGGCCGACCGAGTGCGGCTGCGCACCGTGCCCGGCGTGCACGGCATCGAGGAGCGCGGCCCGCAGCGCTACCGGCTCGCGCTGGCCATTCCCGATGGGCAGTCGGCCGACGAGTGCATGATCGCGACGATGCGCGCGGTGCTCGACCTCGGCATCGCGCCGCGCGCGATGAGCGAAGGCAACAGCCTCGAAGAGTTCTTCTTGAAGGTGACGGGCGACGAGGCTGACCAGGCGAGTGCTTCGAGTACGTAGCGAGCCAGACCGACCGCGCGTCGGGCCTCCCGTAGGCGCGGCAGGTTTCGTAGCGCGACCCCGTACACGAACGCGCCCCGCCCCGCGGGACGGGGCTGGGGCGAGGCGCGCCGCGAGAACGATCGTCGCGATCAGCCCTTCATGGCCTTCTTCGCGGCCTTCTCGGCCCGCTTTTCCTTGAGGGTCTTGTCGGGCTTCTTCTTGACGTC
>JBDSBS010000830.1:0-5710 GCA_039921435.1 Planctomycetota bacterium
GCGGAAGGTCGTATAGGCGAGCGACGTTAGAACGGGATGTCGCCGTAGTCGACTTCGCCACCGGCGGCCTGTGCCTCACCCGCCGCGGGCGCCTTCTTGGCGCCCCCCGAACGGCGTTCGCCAGAGCCCTCTTCGCCACCACCGCTGCGCGCCGAGCCGAGGAACTGGAAGTTCTCGACGACCACCTCGAGCTTGTTCCGCTTGGCGCCTTCCGGGGTCTCCCACGTCGAGTATTCGAGCCGGCCCTCGACGAAGAGTTGGCTGCCCTTCTTCACGTACTGACTCAGCAGCTCGGCTTGCTTCCCCCACGCCGTGAGATCGACGAAGCACGTCGACTCCTTCTGCTCGCCGTTCTGCGACCACTTGCGATTGGTCGCCATGCCGAACTTGGCGAGGGCCATGCCGCTCTGCGTGTGACGCAGTTCGACATCGCGCGTCAGATTGCCCATGAGAATGACTTTGTTGAAGTTGGCCACGATGGTGACTCGCTGGTGCGTCGTGTGAAGGGTGTGGGTCCGCCGGTCGTTGTGAGCTGGCGCGGCCCGTCGCCAACATCCTAGCGCCGCCGTCGGTTGGTCGATAAGGTTCCGCCGTGACTTCGCCGACCCCACAATCCGAACGCCGTCGCGCCGTTCGCGCCCTCGCCACCTTCCCGGTCCGATTGTCGCAGCAGCCCGATGGCGGGCCGGCTTTGCTGCGCGACATCTCCGAGAACGGTCTCGCCTGCACCAGCAGCCAGTCGGTGCCGGAGATGACGCTCGTCGGCCTCGACTTCTCACTGCCCGGTGCCGCCGAAGTGCACCACGTGAAGGGTGCCGTCGTGCGCTGCGAACGTCTGCCGAAGCCAGCCGGTCGAGACGAGGCAAGTGCGAAGGCGGGACCTCGTTGGGATCTGGCGATCTACTTCACCGAACTCGCGCCCGCGACGCGCGCCGCGCTGCGCAACTACGTCGGCAAGGCCAAGAAGGCGCCGTAGGCCTCGCGCTGCTCGCCCGACGCGGACGTGAAATCAGGTCCGCCGCGCCAGCAAGTGGCGATCGATGCCTGCCGAGTCCGGCAAGAGCTGCACGTCGGTCAGGAAGGCCTGCGCTTGCAGCAGCTCGCGTGCCGCCGCACTGGCGCCGACTCCCGTTTCGGCGACGAGCCAGCCACCCGCACAGAGGCGTTCCGCCAGACCCGCGACGATCTCGCGGTAGCATGAGATCGCATCACCGGGTGCCGCGAAGAGCGCCAGCGGCGGTTCGTGGGCCGCGACGTCGGCGGCGAGCCCATCTCGGGCACTCGGATCGATGTAGGGCGGGTTGCTGACGACGAGGTCGAACCGCGCACCGTCAGGCACCGCCTGCCACCACGAGCCCAGCGCGAGCTCGACGCGCTCGGACACGCCATGTCGCGCAACGTTCGCGCGCGCCACGGCGAGCGCGTTCTTGCTGGCCTCGACCGCGAGCACGCGCACGTCGGGGCGTTCGACGGCCAACGCGATGGCGATGGCGCCGCTGCCGGTGCCGAGGTCGAGCACGCGAGCCCCGGCCGGCGCGCGCTCGAGCGCGTGCCCGACGAGCTCTTCGGTCTCGGGCCGCGGCACGAGCACGGCGGAGCTGAGTTCGAGTTCGAGCCCGCGAAAGCCCCAGCTGCCGATCACGTACGCGACGGGCTCGCCGTCACCCCGGCGCACCGTCAGCGCGCGCATCGCGTTGCGTTCGCCGGGCTCGAGCGGCCGATCGTGGGCCAGATAGAGCTCGAGTCGCGACATGCCGAGCACCTTGCCGAGCAGCAGTTCGGCCGATCGCTTCGGCGCTTCGATGCCGCGGCGAGCGAACCAGGCTTCCGCCCCGCGCAACACGCTGAGCACCGTGTGCTCGGGCTCGTTGCCGAGGCTCGCGCTGCTCATGCCCAAACCTTCACTGAGCAGTACTGCGCCCTCACCGGCGCTTGCGCTCCGAGGCCGTCATCTGCTTCTGCTGACGGACCTGCTTGTTCTTCTTGGCGCCACCGAGCACCCCACCGAAGAAGCCGAGTTCGGCAACTAGACTACCGAGGAACACGAAGAAGCGGCCCGGGCCGAACAGGCGCCAGAAGTTCTCGACCCGCGCTGCCGCGAGCGGTGCTTCGTCGCTCGGGCGCCCCGCGGCGAACATGTCGGTCGCCAGCGTCTTCCAGGTGCTCACTTCGGCGCCGTTCGGCAGGGTGCCATTGAGCTGAGCTAGCTTCAGCGACGCATCTGGGTCGAAGCCGATCAGGTTCATGATGCCGGCGACCAGTGGAATCACGCACAGCAACAGCCACTTGAGGCTCGCGTTGCTCGAGCGGTTGTTGTGGATCGCACCCCACCACGTCCAGATCATGCCGACCGCGATCACCATGTAGACCGCACCGCTCATCGTCTTGTAGCCGATCTGCTGGTAGTTCGGACCAAAGGGCATCAAGCAGCCCAAGAAGATCAACACGCCGGCGAAGAGGAACTTGTAGAACGCCTTGTCGCGGCAGTACGGGTTGAAGGCCGGCGTCGGCATGCCGGACCGCAAGGCCTGCAGCGTCGCATCGCCCGCGCACATCGTGGCGCCAGAGCCATCGGCCCCGCCAGCGTCGAGTGGCTCGAGTGGTTCGAGTGGTTCGAGTGCTTCCAGGGATGCGAGTTCGCCGGGGCTGTCGGGTCCAGTGCTACCGAGGTCGGTCATCGTTCGTGCTCCGATCGTGAGTGGAAAGAGAGTAGAGGGGTCGGTGCGAGAGCGTGGGGATCGTGACGCAATACGGCCTGCCAGTCACGCAGGAATCCGCCGGTCGCGCCAGCGAACGGACTCGGGCCAATCACGCGGCACCCAACACTAGGAAACTCGAGCACGCGACAGCCCAATACGCGGGAACCCCGGGTGCAGTTCACTCGCGGCTCACAGTTCTTCGATGCGGCGCTCCCGCCTGTCGGCCAGCAGTACGTCGATCACGGGCTCGAGCTTGCCCTCCATGACCTGACCGAGCGAGAAGTTCCGATTGATGCGATGGTCGGTGAGTCGGTCCTGAGGGAAGTTGTAGGTGCGGATGCGGTCGCTGCGATCGCCCGAACCGACCTGTTCCTTGCGCTCGGCCGCCCGCACCGCCGCCACCGCCCGCTTCTGGGCCTCGTAGATGCGGGCCCGCAGCAATGCCATCGCGCGCTGCTTGTTCTTGAGTTGGCTGCGCTCTTCCTGGCAGGCGACGACGGTGCCGGTCGGGATGTGCGTGATGCGCACCGCGGACTCGGTCTTGTTGACGTGCTGGCCGCCAGCTCCGCTGGCCCGGAACGTATCGGTCTTGAGGTCCTTCTCGTCGATGTGCACCTCGACTTCCTCGACCTCGGGCAGCACGGCCACAGTCGCCGCCGAAGTGTGCACGCGCCCCTTGGCTTCCGTCTCGGGCACGCGCTGCACGCGGTGGCCGCCCGACTCGAACTGCATGGTGTGGAACACGCTTTTGCCGTGCAGCGCGAAGACGATCTCCTTGAACCCACCCTGCTCGGTCGGCGTCGAGTGCATGGGTTCGAACGCCCAGCCCTGCCGCGTCGCGTAGCGTTGGTACAAGGTGCAGAGGTCCCGCGCGAACAGAGCAGCCTCCTCGCCGCCGGTACCGGCGCGGATTTCGACGATGCAGTCGCGCCGATCGTCGCCCTGATCCGAGAGCAGGGCCTCGAGCAACTCGTCCGCCAGGGCCTGCGCTCGACCTTCGAGCTCCGGCAACTCGGCAGCGGCCAGTTCGGCCATGTCCTTGTCAGCGCCGCCAACGAACGCGCGGTGCTCTTCGATCTGCTGGGTGAGTCGCGTGAAGTCCTGGTAGCGACGTACGACCGGAGTTGCGGTGCCGAGTTCGCGCTGCAGCGCGGCGAGCCGCTCGGGCCGCTCGAGCACCTTGGGATCCGCAGACTGAGCCAAGAGCTCGTTGACGCGCGCAACCATGCTGTCGAGCTTCTGCTGGATGCGGGGGCGCAAGTAGCTCATTCGGACGGGCTCCGGCCGCCCGCGTCGCCAAGGCAACGACGCCGCGGGGCCATCGGCGTCGACGTACAGGTTGAGTCCGACGTGGCGGCGTCCTGGCAATCGCAACGCCGCTTCGCGATGCCCACCAACCGCCGCAAGCGAGTGCCCTATGCCTTGGCGGCGTCCTTCGACTTGCCGTAGCGCTTCAAGAACTTGTCGACGCGGCCGGCCGAGTCGACGAACTTCTGCGCGCCGGTGTAGTACGGGTGGCACTCCGAGCAGATGTCGGTGCGGATCTCCGCCCTGATGGAATGGGTCGCGAACTTGTTGCCACAGGCACACGAAACCTGGCAAGCAACGTACTTGGGATGGATGTCGGCTTTCATGGCGCTGGCGGGCGCGCCACTAGCGCGCACCAAAGGGCGAACAGTGTAGGAGCGAGCGCCTCTCCGTCAACACCCGCGTGGTGCCCGTTGTGCCCGGTGCTGTGGTCCGCCGACGCCACCGCAGTCCACCCCGACGCCGGGACCCGGGTCAGGGCACCCACCGGCACAGCCCCCCGAGCTCGGCCGGCGAACTCGCGAAGTCGACGGCTCGCAGCCGCCCGATGTCGACGGGACGTGCCTCGACCCACTGCGCGATCAAGTCGACGAGCGACCCACGGGCAGCGGCCGTCAACTGGTCCAGCGAGGTCACGGACAACACGACCGCCGCACCAAACCCCTCGGCAGTGCGGCCCGCGGCCAGCGCCGGACCGTTGGGCAGCGACGCTGGCCGGCGCAGCACAAGGCTCCCATCGGCGAGAATCTGCACGACTGGCGCAACGTCGGGGCCGATCGAGCCCGCGCGCGCCGCCAGCAGGATCGTGCCACGGCACGGCGGCAAGACGAAACCGAGGCCGAGTGGCGCCTGGTACTCGTAGGCTGGACGGCTCGACATCGAGTCCAAGCGCGCGGCTTCGCTTTGTCCGACCCAGAAGTCGAGACCGACGATCGCCAGCGCCGCCCCCCCGAGCGCGATCGCCAAGCGGGCCACCAAACCCCTTGGCCCCCACCTCAAGAGCCGGCCCTCACCCGCGCGAGTAGGTCCGCGACTGCCGCCACGTGCAGGCCGATGACGGTGTCCTTGCTGCCGCGCGCGACCGAGAAGAACGTTTGCGCTCCATCCTGGATGCCGTAGCCCCCAGCCTTGCCGCCCCACTCGTGCGAGTCGAGGTAGTGTTCCAGTTCAGCTTTGCCCGGCATTCCGCAAACCACGGCGGCCGTCGCCAGCGCCGCGAGCGCGCGGCCGGTAGCGGGAACGACCAGGTAGTGGGCCGTGTGCACCCGATGCTCACGTCCGAGCAGTTGCTGAAGCATGCGCTCGGCATCGGCGCGATCGCGCGGCTTGCCGAGTTCGAGCCCATCCACATCGACGACGGTGTCGACGCCGAGAACCGGCACATTGCGCTCGGGCGGCCGAGCCCCGGTGGCCTTGCGCTGCGCCCGTTCTTGCGCCAAGGCGGCCGGATCACCGACCTCGGCGCCGTGCTCGTCGCGGTCGCCGACATACTCGGCACCTGGCTCGCAGAGGGCAAACACGAAACCCGCGCGTCGCAGCAGCTCGCGCCGCCGAGGCGACGTCGAGGCTAGGTAGAGATCGAACTCTGGGCGCGGCACGAGGCACATGCTCACCTGCCCATGTAGCCGCGGCAAACCCCCATTCTCCCATTCGTGGGCACGTTCTTGCGGAGCTGCGCCTCGGCACGCATGAAGGCTACCCCG
>JBDSBS010000831.1:0-6383 GCA_039921435.1 Planctomycetota bacterium
GAGGCCAAGATCCGCGAGCTTGGAGGCTCGCCGGCGTTCCCCGCGCAGACCTCGCGCAACCACATCGCCGCGCATTACTGCTCGCCGCCCAACGATGCGACGACCGTGCAGGCTGGCGACATCATCAAGCTCGACTGCGGCACGCACGTCGACGGCTATGTCACCGACAACGCCACCACGGTCGACCTGCGCGACGGCGAGAACTCGCTGCTGTGCGCCGCGAGCCGCATGGCGCTCGAGAACGCGATCTCGGTCATGGGCCCCGGGGTTTCGCTGACCGAGATCGGCCGCCAGGTCGAAACGACGATCCAGTCGCTGGGCTTCAAGCCCGTGCGCAACCTCTGCGGCCACGGCGTCGCGCGATACACGATCCACTGCGCGCCGTCGGTGCCCAACTACGCCGACAGCAAGGCTGGCAAGCTGCGCGCCAACATGACGATCGCCTGCGAACCGTTCGCGAGCGACGGCAAGGGCATGATCGACATCGACGGCAAGGCCGAGGTGTTCATGCTCAAGCGCGACGTGCGACCGAAGGACAACCTGCCGGCCGACATCGGCAAGGCGATGGCCGCGACCGAGCGCCTGCCGTTCGCGCGGCGCGACCTCGAACGCTGGCTCGGCTCGCTGCAGAAGTGTGAGGACGCGGTGCGGGTGCTGCTCAAGAAGGATCTCGTTGACGAGTACCCACCGCTCAGCGAGCGCCCCGGCGTGCGCATCGCGCAGTTCGAACACACGATCTTCATCCACGAGAACGGCGCCGAGGTCATGACCCGGCTGCCCGAGTAAGCGCGGCGCATGCGGATCGGTCTCGACGCGCGCGAAGCGTTCCGGCCTGAACCGCGCGGCATCGGGCTCTACGTGCGCCACCTGATGCGCGAGTTTGCGACGCTGGCGGCAGACGAGCAGTTCTTGCTCTACCACCAGCTGACGCTGCCGGCGGGGGCGATCGCGATCCCGCCCAACATGCAGTCGGTGCACACCGACATGCCGGGCGGCCGGCTGCATACCTGGGAACGGTTGCAGATGCCGTGGCGGCTACGGGCCGACAAACTGGATGTCTACCACGGCACCTACAACACACTGCCGCCACGTTGGCGGCTGTGGCGGGGCCCACCGATGCTCGTGTCGCTGCACGACATCATCGTCACCTACTGGCCCGACGACCTGCAGGATTCCTACGTGCGCTACGTGCGCGCCGTGACGGCGCGCGTCGTGCGCGATGCGGCGGCGATCTTCACCGTCAGCGAGTGGAGCAAGCGCGACATCTGCGAACGCTACGGCTGCGATCCGGCGAAGGTGCGGCTCAGCCTCAACGGCCTGCACCCCGAGGTCCTGAAGGGTGCACCTGCCGGGGCCGGCGACGCGGCGCGGGCGCGGTTCGCCGAAGGGCGGCCGTACGTGTTCTCCATCGGCTCAGCACTCGAACGTAAGAACACGGGCCGGTTGCTCGAGGCGTGGGGCCAGGTGCGCAGGCAGCGCACTGACTGGCCGCACCTGTTGCTCGTGTCGGGCCTCGGCAAGAGCGTCGATCGCTTCCGCGAACGCGCGGCGGCGGCGGGCGCGCTCGAGCACGTTCGCTTCTTGCCGTACCTGAGCCAGCAAGACCTCGTCGCGCTGTATGCGGGCGCCGAGCTGTGTGTCTACCCGAGCCTCATCGAAGGCTGGGGCATTCCTGTGTGCGAATCGCTGGCGCTCGGCACGCCGATCGTCACGAGCAATACGTCGGCGATGCCCGAGGCGGGTGGGGAGCATGCGCGCTACTTCGATCCGAACTCGAGTGAGGCGATCGCGGCGGCGATCGTCGATGGCATCGAGCGCTACGTGCCGGAGTTCGGGGCAATGCGCGCGGCGGCGGTGGCGCGGGCGCGCACGTACACGTGGCGGCGCACGGCCGAGGGGGTTCTGCAGGTCTACCGGGAAGTCGCTGGCTGAGCACGGGTCCAGGCCAGACGCTGGACTGCGAGCATGCGCCGCAAGCTCTCCCGCGATTCCTGGAAGACGCACGTCTCGCACGCACTGATCGTTGCGTTCGTCGGGGTGATGTTCTTGATCCAGTCGGGGCTGGCGTGCGTGCTTCTCGACCAGCCGACCCAATACGCCGAGTACACGGTCCGTGCCTATGGGGACGTGAGCATGATCGCCGTGAGGATTTCGCCCCCCGGAGCGGGTCCGGGTACATGTTGGTCGCCGCCATGCTCGTTGTGTTCTCGGTCTGGTGGGTGCACCTTCCGTGGAGCACAGGCCGACGACCGCCCTTCGGAGCGCGGGAGTCGGTGGTGCAGCGCGGCCGTCGGCTCGCGTGGAATACGGTCGACGGCTGGCTCGGCGCCTGCGTCGGCGCGACCCTCTGCGTGCTGCTCGGCGCCATGCCCGCGTTCGATGCTGCATGCGCCGCACTCGTCGTGGGCGGTGCCACCGTTGCCGGCGGCTTGGAACTCGCACCCTCGAGCCCAACGGGCTTGATCCCCCACGCCCCACACTGACCAACGCCGCAGCGATCGGCGCTGGCCCTCGGTTCCGCAGCATGGCTCCCAACGCGCCGCGAAACTCAGGGCCCGCAACCTGCCCGCAGAATCGCGCCGATCCACTTGTGCTGTTGGGGCGCGGATCCTATATTACTGCCGATTCATGCTACCCATGCCCCAGTCCAACACGCGCGAGACCCCGGACACTTCCAGTGCCAAGCGAGCGCGGGCGCAGAAACAGAGATCCGGCGTCCCCCAACTCCTGCCATTCCGCGCGCAGCACGGCGGCCGCAGGGCAGGCGCAGGCCGCAAGCCAAAGGGCGACCAGGCGGGTGTTTCCCACGGAACGCGCCTTGCCCTCGCCGCCCGATATCCAGCCCACGTGACGGTGAAGTTGTGCGAACATCTGCCGGCGTTGCGCCGTCGCGATGCATACGCCTCGCTGCGCGAGGCGTTCGCCGCCGGCTGCAACCGCAACGGCTTCCGCCTCATCCACTATGCAGTGCTCAACGACCACCTGCACTTCGTCGTCGAGGCGACCGGCCGGAGCATTCTATCGCGCGGCGTGCAGGGCCTGCTCATTCGCGTCGCGCGCGCTCTCAACAGGCTGTGGCAGCGTCGCGGGCACGTCTTTGCCGATCGGTACCACGACCGCATCCTGCGGTCGCCGCGCGAGGTCAGGAACGTGTTGCGCTACGTGCTCGGCAACGGTTTCAAACACGCTGCCGAAGGTCGCGCTGTAGCAGTCCCCCAGAGCATCGACACCTACACGAGCGCCCCATGGTTCGACGGCTTTCGCGAGACCATCGTCGTGCGTGGCCTTGCAGCCGTCGTTCGCCCGGTGACCGAAGCCCACACGTGGCTGCTCGCGACCGGCTGGCGCCGCCTTGGATTGCTGTCCGTGCAGGAACGGCCGGCCTGAGGCAGGGTGACGTGAGTCGAGACCAATAGCCTCAGCACGAGCGCCGCGATCACGGTGCACACAACGCCAATCGCGAGCCCCGGCGACTGCCACGCGCGAGAACACGGCCCAACGGGCATGATGAGGCTTCCCCAGCGAGGTCCCCCATGCACCCCACCGTCGCCCTTCCGTTCGCCTTCCTCGTCTTACTCGCCCCGCTGCGCGCGCAAGAGCCCGCGGCACCAGCAACCCCAAAGCGCAGCGACCGCCTCGACCTCGAGCTGATTCTCGAGTGGGAGAACGTGTCCAACCCGCGGCTGTCGCCCGACTGCTCGCAGATCGTCTACACGCGCCAGTGGACCGACCAACAGGAAGACCGCATGCGCAGCGAGCTGTGGATCATGGACGCCGACGGTTCGCGCCAGCGCTTCTTGACCAAGGGCGGCGACGCCGAGTGGTCGCCCGATGGCACGCGCCTGTGCTACACGGCCGAAGGCGAACCGAAGGGCTCGCAGGTGTTCGTGCTCTGGGTCGCATCGCGCGAAGCGACGCCGGTCACACACTGCACCGAGGCACCGAGCAACCTGCGCTGGTCGCCCGACGGCAAGCGCATCGTGTTCTCGATGCAGGTGCCCGAGAAGGACGGCTTCCCGATCGCCATGCCGAAGGCGCCCAAAGGTGCAAAGTGGGCCGACGAAGCGAAGGTGATCACGCGACTCGCCTACCGCCGCGACCGCGAGGGATACCGCCCGGCCGGCTACCGGCACCTGTTCGTCGTCGACGCGACCGGCGGCACGCCGCGCCAGGTGACGCAGGGCGACTTCGACCACGACAGCCCCGAATGGACTGCCGACGGCAAGGAACTCGTCTTCGCCGGCCTGCGCCTAGCCGACGCCGATTGGCAAGTCGAAGAGTCCGAGGTCTACGCGGTGCAGGTCGACGGCGAAGGCACCGTGCGACAACTGACCGATCGCCGCGGTCCCGATGCGAATCCGATGCCGTCACCCGACGGCCGCTTTGTCGCCTACACGAGCCGCGACAAGGACGACGACACCTACAGCATAGCACCGCTGTGGCTCATGGCGACGGACGGCAGCGGCAAGCGCGCGCTGACCGCCGAGCTCGACCGTCAGCCGCAGAACCTGCAGTGGGCCACCGACAGCAAGCGCATCTACTTCACTGTCGAGGACGAGGGCACCGTGCAAATCTGCAGCGCCTCGCTCGACGGCGAAGTCGCGCGCGAGACCCGAGGCGCGCACTGGTTCCAACTCGGTTCGGTCGGCGCGAACGGCACGATCGTCGGCACGATGACGACGCCGTTGCAACCGGGTGCCATCGTCGCGATCCGCAGTGGCGGCGGAACAGACACGCTGACCGCCGTGCACGACGACGTGCTGCACGGCAAGCAGCTCGGCGCCACAGAAGAACTCTCGTGGAAGGGCAAAGACGACCTCGAGGTGCAAGGCTGGCTCGTCAAGCCGCCCGACTTCGATGCGAGCAAGCGCTACCCGCTGATCCTGCAAATCCACGGCGGCCCGCATGCGATGTTCGGCGTCAACTTCGACTTCGAACGCCAGAACCACGCCGCGAACGGCTACCTCGTGCTCTACACCAACCCGCGCGGCAGCACCGGCTACGGCAAGGCGTTCGGCAACGCGATCGACAACGCGTATCCAGGCAAGGACTACGACGACCTCATGGCAGGCGTCGACGCCGTGATCGCAAAGGGCATCGTCGACACCGACAATCTCTTCGTCTACGGCGGCAGCGGCGGCGGTGTGCTGACCTGCTGGATCGTCGGCTCGACCAACCGCTTCCGCGCCGCGGTGTCCATGTTCCCCGTCACCAACTGGATCAGCTTCGTCGGCACGACCGACGGCCCGTATTGGTACACCAACTTCGAGAAGCTGCCCTGGGAGAGCATCGACGAACACTGGCGCCGCTCGCCGCTGCGCCTGGTCGGCAACGTCACGACACCGACGATGATGATCTGCGGCGAACTCGACCTGCGCACGCCGATGGCGCAGACCGAGGAGTACTACCAGGCGCTCAAGCTGCGCAAGGTGGACACGGTGCTCGTGCGCGTTCCCGATGAGTACCACGGCGCCGCCGGGCGCCACGTCAGCAACCGCCTGCGGCGCATTCTCTACGTGCGCACGTGGTTCGAGAAGCACAAGAAGACGCCGAGCACACCGCCAACCGAGGCCGGGCTGAGCAAGTAGCGAAGGGGTAGGGCCATCGCCGCGCCGTTGCGATGGGCCCGACCGATCAGCAAGGCGATTCGAGGCAATGCGTACTGTGGGAACCGACGACGGCAACGCGTTGCAGGCGCCCTGCCAAACCCAGAGGTATGCGATGAAACGAATCCTGCTCGTATTGACCATCTTCACGTCGCTGCTCGCCGCACAAGAACGCGGCCAGACGACCCGCCGCGAAACCGCGCCAGCCCGCGCCGAACTGCGCCAGCGCTTCGAGGCCGCGCGCGAACGCTTCGAGCAAGCCCGCGAACGACTCGAGAGTCTGCACGAGCGTGCCAGACCGCAGGGTGAGCGCACCGAACGCGGCGAACGAAGGGAGGGCAACGAACGCGGCGAACGCGAGGAACGTAGCGAGCGCGGCCAAGGGCGCCCCGAGCACCGCGGAGGCAACAGCCAAGAACGGCGCCCCGGCCTGCGCCACCGAGGTCCCGGCCGCAATGCGGGCCCTGGACTCCGACTCCTGCGCCAACACCCCCGCCTGGCCGAACGACTGCGCGAACGCATGCAGTCGCTTCGTGGGGGGCGCGGTCTGCGGCAGAGCGAGGGCATGCGCCGCGGCGGTGAACAAGGCCGCGAACAAGCACCCCGCCTGCACCGGTTCATTCGCGACTGAGACCTGCGCAGCCCGACGGATCGGCCAAGAGAGCGCGGGTAGACTGACCGCATGTCGCCGCTGCTGGTCCTCGGGGTGCTGATGCTGGCTGCCAGTGCAGGCAGCATCGCCAGTGCAGGCAGCATCGCCAGTGCAGGCAGCATCGC
>JBDSBS010000832.1:0-5610 GCA_039921435.1 Planctomycetota bacterium
CACCTCGGCGCCGTGGTTCTAGGGCTTTCGCGAGACGATCGTAGTGCGCGGCCTCGAGGCCGTCGTTCGCCCGGTCACCTTTGCGCACACGTGGCTGTTATCCAGTCCCAGCGCCGGCGTCAGGCCCGGTTGCGAATCTGCGCGTCCGCGGTCGCGCGGGCTTCATCCGGCACGAAGCGAGTCCGCAAGAAGAACAACCACATCAGGGCACCAGACAACGCGCCGCCGAGATGCGCGCCGTGCCCGATCGACACGCCCCCGCCGCGGCTCTGTTCGATCAGACCCCAGACGTCGATGCCAACGAGAGCGACAACGCCGATGAGGGCAGGTACCGGCACGACACCGAACAGCAGGATCTTGCGGCGCGGAAAGTGCAGCGCGTACGCCATCAGCAGTCCGGATACGGCGCCCGAGGCACCGAGCGCCGCCTTCGCGTCGTCGCCGAGCAGGTACGACGTTGCCAGACAGTGGCATGCGGACCCGACCACGGAAGCGATCAGGTAGAAGCCCACGAACACTCGCGGGCGCCACAGCTGCTCCAGCACCAGGCCAAAGCTCCACAGCACAAACATGTTGAGCGCGATGTGCCACAATTCCAAGTGCGAGTAGGCGGCGGTCAGCAGCGTCCAGACGCGCCCGTGCTCGAGATGCAGCGTGCTGACCAGGAAGTTCTCGGCCATGAAGGCCTGCCCTCGAGGCCCATCGGCTGTGTGCCACAGCACGAAGACCACGATGTTGATCGCGATGGTGATCGACACAATCGGCCCGGTCTGCCAGGTCGTCCGCAGCACATTTGGTCTCTGTTGCATAGTGGAATCGGTCGACGGCTGTAGGTGTCGGGCAGAGCAGCGAAGCGAACACGGTCGGCGAATCGAAGCGCGGCCAACAGAGGAAGTCGACGGCACCGTCCATGCCGACGAGGACAACCGTTCGCATGTCGCCGGCGAAGCCGCGGCTTTCGATCGGCGGGATGGGTGCGGGCATGCCCTGAGGAGAACCGTTCGCTGGGTTCACCTCAACGACCGACTGCTCGGCCCGTGGAAAAGGTAGCGGTACATGAATCGAGCCCGCAACTCGTCAAGAGTGTCGTGACCGGCCCGCCGCTGGCATGCAACCATGCGGTGCCGCGGCCTCGGTGCGGTAGCGTGCGCACGGCAAACACTGGCCGCCAACGCCGCTCCGACGCCGCTCCCACCCCAAGCGCCGAACCCTCGCATGTCACCCGCCACTCGGCCCCGCGCTGACTTCCGCCGTTGGATCGCATGGATCGCGGCCGCATCGACAGCTGCGCTCTACTTGACGCTCCGCGTCGATGTGATGCTCGCCGACGACTGGCTGCTGCCGAGCCTGTTCGAGGATCCGCAGGCGCGGCGCGGCCTCGATTGGGGCACGATCGTGGCCGACCATTGGACGCCGTGGCTGTTTGGCGACTGGGGCTACTTCCGCCCGAGCACGTCGCTGGTGATGGCAGCCTGGATGCAGTTGTTCGGCGGCTTGCCAGAACGCTGGAACCTGCTCAACACTGCCCTGCACGCGTTCAACATCGGCATGTTCGTGGCGCTGCTGCGACGACTCGACCTGCGCGTCGGGGCCATGCTGGTCGCGAGTGCGTTTCTGATCCTGCACCCGGCCATGGTCGAACCCGTGCTGTGGTTCTCTTCCGTCAACGAAGTCGTCGCCGTCGCCGGCACCCTGATCGCATGCCACGGCGTCGTTCGCCAACACGAGGGCCGCCGCGGGGCGCGGTGGTGGTGGATGCTGGGCCTGTGGGTCGCTCTCACAGGCAAGGAGAACGGCGCCGTCGCGGTGCTCGTGCTGCCGTTGCTCGATCGCCTGCTCGGCCCACGGCCCTGGCGTGACTTCGCACGCGACCACCTTTGGCGAACGGGACCCGTTCTCGCGCTCGCCGTGGCGACGCGCGCTCTTGCGGGCTGCATCTTCCCGTCCGCCCTGTTCGAGGGACTCGACAACAGCGTCTCGCACTTCGTCGATTCGATGGTGACGAAGGCGGGGCTCGTGCTGCTGCCCGGTGCCGGATTGCCGCTGCATGTCGCAGCCGGCGTCGGCGCGATCGTCGTCGTTGCGGCCATCGTTGCAGCTCAAAGCTTCGCCTGGCACCTCGTGCTGACGAGCATGGTGCTCGGTGCCTACCTGGCCTTCGGCACCTACCACTACATCGACGAGAGCTACGTCGCCTCGCGCCTGCTCTACCCGGCCGTCTTCGTGGCCGCACTCCTGGTCGCATGGCTGACGACGTGTGTTTCGCGGCGCGGCGTCGCGATTCCGCTGGGCCTCGCCGTCCTGGCGCTGCTCGTGGTGTCGGCGCGGCGAACGGCGCAACGCGGCGGTGACTTCGCGGCAGCGGCCGAAGCATCCGAGCGCGTGATCACATCGCTGCTCGATGCCTATCGCGCCGAACCACCGACCGGCCTGCTCTGCCCGATCGCGGTCCCCGAGACCATGCACGGCACGCTGGCGCTGCAGTCGAACGTGCTCTTTGCGATCGTACAGTACCGCAGCAGCGGGCCCAATCGACTGCTGCCGCTCACCTACCTGACCCAGCCCGTCTATGTCTCGCGCAACGAACAGCTCCACGCGCTGCCGCTGCGCATCGCCATCGAAGAAGATGCCTCGTTGCTGAGCCTTACCGCCGACGGCGCAGCCACGGTACTGTCGGCGGCGCAAACGCGCGGACCAACGAGCCCGCCGAACGACGCCTTGACTCCCGATGGTCGGGGCATCGTGCGTTTCCCCGCCGCCGTCTCACCGCTGCAGATCGAAACCGTGATCGTGCAGGCGCCGGGCGCGCGTGCGGTGCGTCTGCGCTGGATGTTCGCCGACGGCGGCACCGCGCCGGCCGGGCCGAGCAACGCCCTCGTCGACGGTGTCGCGCGCATCCAGGTCGGCGACGACTTCCTGTTGCTGGCCGCATTGACGATCGGCGGCGTGACTGGCGTGCAGATCGAACTCGACCCGCTCGATGCGGTTGCACCCTTCGAGTCGAGCCGAGTGCAGGTGTCGGCAATCCCCGATCGCCTCGAGTGGATTTCGCCGCACGACCAACAGCGTGTGCCGCGCGCTGCGTTCGAACGTTTGCTCGCCGCCCCCATGGTCGACGTGCGCCCTGGCACGCACCTGCGCATGGGCTTGCTGCTGCCATCGTCTGGAGTGTCGTTCGAGGTGCGTCCTGGCCAACCCCTCACGCCACCTTTCGACATCCAAAAGCACCTCGACTGGACGCTGCACATCGCACGCGAGATCACGGCGGTCTGTTGGTTCTACGAACGGTCGGACGGCGAGCAGGCGACATCGCTGGGCCGTCGCACGGCTGCCGCGCGCGTGGTCGTCGAACGCTGATGAGCGCGGTCGCCCGCTGCTCGCTGCCGCCCCAGTAGTACGCAACGCCCTACTTCTTGGGATACGTCTTCAACACCCAGTCGCGCCAACGCTGGTCGAACGTGGGCCCGTCCATCTCGAACAGCTCCACGACGAGCTTCTGCGCCATGCCGCGGATCTGCGCCCCCTGACCATCCCAGTCGTTGGCGATCGGCACACTCTTCAACTGTCGCAGCATCAGACCGACCTTCTGGGCGTCGAGCTGCATCAGGTAGTCGATGCGCGACCAGAACTGCGTGTGGGCGTGGTAGCCGCAGTCTTCCCACTTCGACATCGCCGCGAGCGTCTCGAACGGGATGTTGTACTCGACGTGCTGCGCGCGCCGCCGAACCCGGACCGGCCAGTTGTTCTGCTCCTGCGGAGCAACCGCTTCGTCGTCCTTGATTTGCACGCTGAGCGCTGTCGTCGGCACCCTGCGCGAGTAGTAGTGAGCGACGCCCTCGCAGAACCACAGCGGCACCGGAAAGCCGTAGCCCCGGTAGCCGCTCATCAGATTGTGCCACACGCAATACAGCACGTGGCTGTGCAGGCCCGCTTCGTCGAAGCCCTCCAAACCCTCCGCCGAGGCGCAGGACAGCATCTGGAACGTCTTCAGATGGTAGTAGCGCATCGACCGTTCCTCCTTGCGGCCGCAGAAGCGATCCATGTAGCGCACCATGTCCGACTTCTTGTGGAACAGCAGCACGAGGAACTTGTCGGGCTGGCCGAGGAACGCACCTTCGCCGGGCCCCTTGCCCTTGGCCGGAAAGTCCGCGTCGGAGGCCCCGATCAGTTGCTGGAACTCCGCATACGCCTTCTCACAGCGCTGCGCATAGAGGTGCAGCCGCAAGAACGGGTCGAGCCGCTTCGGCTTCGGCGCGATCTTGGGCAGCTTGGTGCGCAGCTGCTTGACCTCCTCAGCCAGCAGCTTGCGCGCGTCCGAGTCCTTCGGCCAGTCGATCGAACGCAGATTGAAGCCGATGCGGAAGTGCGCCGTCTCCAGCCACAGGACTCGGCCCTCACCGAGGGCCTTGTCGATATCGCTCGTGCTGTGGAAGTCGGCCCACGGAAACGGTCCGTAGGTCACGACTCCGGCCGCCGCCATGAGCGCTGCGTCCCCTTCGGTGTACGGATCGACGGGCCCGAGCTTCTTGACTTCGTCGTCGTCCTTGACGGGCGGCGGGTCCTGCGCGAGCAGGCCCAGCCCGGCCAGCAGGACCGAGCAGACGAAGGACAGGGAACGGAAGGAACGCATGTAGGGCTGTCTCACCTTGGCGGCGGCCGCAGCCAGAGTCGAGTCGGCGCGTTCACAGCGACGCCACCGCCGGGCACTGACCCAGCGGTGGCGTGCAACGAACTACTTCGACGCACCTTCCGCGGCCTTGTCGGTCGGCGGCATGGCCTCGAGAGCCAGGTCGCGCAGCTCCAGCTCGCGCGTCTTCAACTTCTCGCGCTGCTTGCCAACCTTGGCCAGATCCGCTTCGAGCTTCTTGAGCTTCGGCGAGTCAGGACCGTTCTTCTCGCCTTCGGACGCCATGCGACCCTTGACGAGCAGTTCTTGCTCGTCGAGCTTGTCGTACTGGCTCAGCACCTGGCGCAGCTCCTTGATCGCCTCCTTGGCGCTTTCGGCATAGCAGCGCTCGAGGTAGCCGAACATCGTGTTCCACAGCACGGTTTGCGGTTGATCGCCGGGCAGTTCCTGCTTGTTGCTGCCGTCGGGATCGGCGAAGAAGAGGTGCGGAATGCGTTCGCCGTCCTTCTCGCGCTTGAACAGGTTGAAGAACGCGTGATCCTGCTTCAGCACGTTCGTCGGCAGCTTGATGCAGCGGAACCAGTGCGTGAGCAACACGGTCTGCTCGTTGTCGAGCGAGCGGCTCAGCAGCGCATGGTCAGTGCCCTTGCACCGTTCGCATTCGCGCAGGATCAACAGCGGCCGGCGATCGCCCTCGGTGACCAGCGCGTAGGCCTGCTCGAGTGGCAATGCGCGTTCGACTTGGACCGCGACGGTGCGCCCGTCGCTCGGACCAGTGTCGGCGGGCTTCCACATCGGATAGACCCACTTGATCTCGAGCATCTCCTTGGCCGTCTTGCCGCGGCGGAAGTCGAGCGCGATGCCACCACCGCGACTGCCGCCCGTCGGCACACCGGGAGTCGCGCCACCGCGCGGGCCAGAGCTGCCACCGGTATTGCCACCGCCGCCACCACCGGCAACGCCTCCACTACCACCTGCATCGG
>JBDSBS010000833.1:0-3856 GCA_039921435.1 Planctomycetota bacterium
GCAGAGACGATCGAAGGTCGAGGTCATGGCGGACTCGCTATGGAGTTCACGCTACCACGGCGAGCGAGCCGCAACGAGCAGCGTTGTGAGGAGTCGCGGTCGCTCGTCAGGGCAGCGTCGGCTACACTCGCGCCCCCTCGGCAAACCAGCAACGGCATGAGCAAGACAAACCTGTTGGAGCGCGTCCGACGCATCTGTCTGGCCCTTCCCGACACCGAAGAGTCGTCGCGCCTCGGCGGCTCCCCGCACTTCTACGTGGGCGGCAAGATCTTCGCGGGGTGCGGCGAGGAAGACGGGGCGTGGGGCTTTGGCGTCAAGGTCGGGCTCGAGCTGCAGTCGCTCATGGTGACGCGCCCTGGGATCCACGTTGCCAAGTACGTCGGTCGCTACGGGTGGATCTCGGTCGACGAGGAGGCGCTGCAGGGCGAGGCGGAACTGCAGCACTTGATCCACCTCAGCTACGAGCTGATCACGGGCAAGGCTGGTTCGGTGTGCAGCACGAAGCCAGCGGCGAAGAAGAAGGGCGCTGACAAGAAGGCCCCAATGAAGACGCCCGCGAAGAAGCCAGTGGAGAAGCCCGCGAAGAAGAAGGCCAAGAAGGCAGCGAAGAAGCGCTGACGCCGAGTCGGGCGTGAGCTCTCGAAACACCGCCCTTGCCGAAGGCGACCGTGGTTGTCTGTCAACACCTACTCCGGTCGGCCCCTGCTCGGCGACAGCACGTTCGCCCTCGAACTGGCGGCACCCAGCGCCCCGGTCGCGGCGCTCGCGTCGGATTCTCGGCGATCAGTTTTCCGTGTGGCTCGTGCACTCTGGTGCCGGCGCTCGACCTGGTGCTCCCGGGTATGTCGCCGACGCCGGTGCCGATCCCGTGCCAGCCCAGCCTGATCGGCGCCGAGCTCTACACGCAGTGGCTGCTGCTGAAGCCGAGCGATTGCCCCCTTCTGCCGATCTTCGCCTACTCCAACACGCGGAAGTTCACGATTGCCGAGTGATCTGCGTTGCAATCCTGGATGCGCGACACGGCAAGCGCATGCGAAAAGCGCATCGTCGGGCACCTTTCGGCGGTGGCAAGAAGCACGGTGCCAATGCCTCCGGACACTACCCCGCGTTGGCCGATTGGCCGATTGGGAGCTCTGGCTGACTCCGCGCACCCGCCTTGCTATCCTTTCTCATCGCCATGTTCCGCGTTCCCGCCCTGCTCGCCGTGCTCGCCTGCTTCGCCGACGAACCGACCAAGGTCGGCTTCAGCCAGCTCGCCGGGTTCGACTACAAAGAAGGCATGACCTTGCCCAAGGAGGTCACCGATCTCGACGAAGTGGTCGTCGTGATCCGGGGTTGCATGCAGCGCGAGGTGCCCGGCAGCGCACCAGTCAACGAGTTCATGCTCGTCAACGATGCCTGCGGTTGCACGGGCACGCCGAAGATGAACGAGATCATCTTTTGCACGCTGCCCGCCGGCGTCACCATGGACATCAAGCCAGGCATCGTCACGGTCACGGGCAAGCTCTACGTCGGCGAAGTGAAGGAGGACGGCGTCGTGGTCATGATCTACCAGATGGACGCCGACACGGTTCAGTGAGTAACGGTTCAGTGAGCACCCGTTCCTCGAGAAGTGATTCCACGAGCCTACGTGCTGTGAGCAACAGCAGCGGATTAGGGAGAACGGCGCCGTGAGCCGCGTGAACCACCTGTACATCCTCGTGCTCGTGGCCATCGCATCGCCGTTGCTGGCTCTGTGGTCGAGCGATCAAGATCCGGGGGACGTCGACTGGTCGAAGGACGTCGAGCTCGCGGCCAATTCGCAGCGCTACGGCATGCGTCTCGCTGCAGCGCGCAAGGTCGCCAGCGCCGGCGCTGCAGCGGTACCCGCGATCCGCGCGTTCGCCAAGGAGCGCGGCCAAGACCAGGTGCCGGTTGCCCTCGTCGAACAGATCGCCGACCAGAAGTCCGTCGAGCCGCCGGTGCTCGAGCTGCTCGTCGAGTGGGCCAAGGACGGTGACTTCTACTGGCGCGCCCAAGCGATGCGCGGCCTGGCCCAACGCTCGCCCAAAGCAACAGACCGTCGCGACGAACTGGCGAAGCTGTTCTCGTCGTTCGCGCAGGACCCGGCCTGGCTCATGCGAACGCACGCTCGCCTCGGCAGCGTGTTGCTCGGCAACGACAAGGTGCTCGCGATGCCCGAGCCCGACCCGCGTGCACGCGTGCGGTTCGCAAAGCTGCTGCTGGCGGAGGATCGCGTTCCGCCGCTGCAGCCGCTGTTCGATGCGCTGCCCGACGAACGCACATTTCAGGGCGACCCCTGGGGTCAGCGCGCGGCGCAAGAAGCCCATAAAGCGCTCAAGGACTGGCTCGGCGAAGCGCACCCACTCGCCGCCGGGGGCTCGTTCGACGACAAGCACGCGGCGATCGAAGCGCTGCTCGCCGCCGCGCGAACGAAGTCCGGCCAAGAACTGGTCTCACCTGCACCTGTCGCCGATCCGGACACGCAGTTCGCCGGCGGCATCGAAGTGCTGTCGTGCAAGCACGGCGACCTGTTCTTGCAGTGGAGGGACGACGGTCTGCTGCAAGCCCGCATCGACGGTTCCACACGAATGCAACTGCCGGCCGAAGTCGCGGCAGCCCTGGCTCGAGAACGCACAGCCCTGGCCCTCGACGGCAACCTCGGTGTGGTCATTTGCGACACCATGCGTCTGCGCTGGACTCTGCCTGCCGTACACGTCAAGGTAGCGCCTGAGAGCCTGCCGGCTCCGAGTGCGAAGTGGCTCAAGCATCTGGCCCAGGCGATCGAAGAAGCGGGACAACCCCGCCTCGCAGCCAGCCTACGCGCGGGGCTCCAGCAGTTCGCCGCGCCCTGACCAACCGATACCCTCCCCATGTGTGGCATCATCGCCGTGTTGCGTCGCGCCAGTCGACGCCAACCGCCCGCCGCGGATCTCCTGCTGACGCTGCTCCGCGACGCCGAGGCCGCCCTCGCGCAGTCCATCGACACGGCCGCGCTCGGCATCGCCGCCGCCACACTCGGCCGGCTCGACCAACAGCTGAAAGGCGTGCCCGGGCTGTGGAGCTTGCTGCAGCACACGAAGCTGCTCGGCGATCTGCGCAGCGGCGCGCAATCGATGCAGGCAAAGCTGACCGACTTCGAACGCTCGCTCGACGCGACCAGCGTCACCGAGAAGCCGGATCCCGACATCGAACAGCGCAACGCCATGCTCGTGCGCACGAAGGACGCGCTATGGGCCGTGCTGCGCGACCGCCTGCCGCATGCAGAAGGCGTGCGCGAACTCGCCAACGGCAAAGTGCCGCACCTGGCGGCAGCCGCCGCGTTCTCGAGCCTGCAGACCGCGCTGTCGGCACTCGATCGCCTGGAGGTGCGCGGCCGCGACTCGGCCGGCCTGTCGGTCATCGTCACCGGCATCGATGCGCAGAAGCCTGCGCTGCGTTCGCTGCGCGTCGGGCGTGACAGCGACCTCCTGTTCCAGGGTGGCTCCGTGCGGATCGCCGATGGCTGCCTCAACTTCGTCTACAAGCACGCGGCGGAGATCGGCGAACTCGGCGACAACGTGCGCGCCCTGCGCGCCAGCATGCGCGCCGACGAGCTGCTGCAGGCGGCCCTGCGCGAACCTGGCGGGGAAGTGCTCGTGCTCGGCCATACGCGCTGGGCCAGCGTCGGCATCATCAGCGAGCCGAACGCACACCCGCTCAACCACGAGGAGACAGCTGTCGCGACCAACTCGAGCGCGAAGGCACCCTACGTGATCGGCGCCCTCAACGGCGACGTCGACAACCACCACGAGCTCGTGCGCCGCCACGACCTGCACATTCACGATGCGATCACCACCGACGCCAAGGTGATTCC
>JBDSBS010000834.1:0-2520 GCA_039921435.1 Planctomycetota bacterium
TCCAGGAATCGACGTCGTTTGGCGTCGTGATGCTGGTCGTCGAAGCAGTCATGGCGCCGGTCGTGCTCGCACTCGCGTTCAAGCTGCTGCCGAAGACGCCGTTCGGCAGGGAGCTGATCCTGGCCGGGCCCGAGACCGATGGATCGGCCGGCGCGGTCGATCCCGACCTGGCCGGTCTCCTGCACAAGACGGGCGTCACGCTGTCGCCGCTGCGACCAGCTGGCTTCGCGCGCATCGACGGCAAGAAGATCGACGTCGTCACACGCGGCGAGATGCTCGACGCCAACATCCCAGTCAAGGTCCTCGACGTGGCGCAGAACCGCGTCGTCGTGGCCCGCTGCTGATTGTCTATTCCATTCCAATCCGCTGCATTCCAATCCACCGCACTGAGAGTTTCATGCTAGGCAAAGCCTCATCCACCGACATCTGGACCTGGATCATCGTCGGTCTGATCGTTCTGCTCGTCATCCTGCTGCTGGTCCTGTTGAAGTTCATCAACCTGTGGATCCAGGCCTACATGTCGGGCACGCGGATCGGCCTGCTGCAGCTGGTCGGCATGTCGCTGCGCAAGGTCAACCCGACCGTCATCGTGCGCGGTGCGATCTCGGCGACGCAGGCGGGCTTGCCGCTCGTCGTCAGGGACCTCGAGGCGCACTACCTCGCGGGTGGCAACGTACCGCGCGTCGTCAACGCGCTCATCGCCGCGGACCGCGCGAATCTCGGCCTCGACTTCCGGCAGGCGGCGGCGATCGACTTGGCGGGCCGCGACGTGTTGGACGCCGTGCAGACATCCGTCACGCCGAAGGTCATCGACTGCCCGCCCGAGGGCAAGGTCGCGGCGATGGCCAAGAACGGCATCCAGGTGCTGGCAAAGGCGCGCGTGACAGTGCGCACTAACATCAAGCGCCTCGTCGGAGGCGCCACCGAGGAGACGATCATCGCGCGCGTGGGCGAAGGCATCGTCTCGACGATTGGTTCGTCGGATTCGCACAAGGACGTGCTCGAGAACCCCGACCGCATCAGCAAGGGCGTGCTGGCCAAAGGCCTCGATGCGGGCACGGCATTCGAGATCCTGTCGATCGACATCGCCGACGTCGACATCGGCGACAACATCGGCGCCCGGCTGCAGGCCGATCAGGCCGAAGCCGACAAGCGCGTCGCGCAGGCCGCCGCCGAGAGCCGCCGCGCCATGGCAGTCGCCGCCGAACAGGAGAACGTCGCCGACATCGCCGCCAATCGCGCCAAGCTCGTGCTGGCCGAGGCCGAGGTGCCGAAGGCGATGGCCGATGCGTTCCGTTCCGGCAACCTCGGCATCCTCGACTACCAGCGCATCCGCAACATGGAGTCCGACACGCGCATGCGTTCGCAGATCGCGGCCGGTGAAGAAGCGCACCAGTCGACCGAGAGCCAGAAGAAGAAGATGCCCGGGCAGGAGTGATCGGCGATGGATCGGCTGATCAAGTTCGTGTTCGACAACCCGATCCTGCTGTTCATCCTGCTGGCGTGGGTGGGTGGCGCGGTCGGCAACGTGCTCAAGGCCTCGAAGAAGGCGCGCGACGCGGGTAGCCGCACGCCGCCTACGTCGTCGCCTGCGCGCCGGGCGCCGGCGCAACCGGGCCAACGTTCGGCCGAGGACATTGCCGCCGAGATGCGCCGTATCCTCGGTCTCGAACCAGAGGCACCGCCGAAGGCTACGCGGACGCCGAGCGCGCCGAGGACCACCGGCCAGTCGGGCCCGCAGCGCCGGGCGCCGCTCTCGAAACCCATGGCCAGGACTGCTGCCAAGGAAGGGCCGCCACTGCTGCCGTCTCAGGTCACGGCGAGCCCGAGCGAACGCAGGCTCGATCTGCACGGCGACTCCCACGTCGGCCAAGGCATCCAGCATCGCCACCTGAGCAAGCCCCGAGCCGGTTTGCGCGAGACCCAGAACCAGTTGGGGGGGCTCGGCGGCCGCACGAGCGAGCATCAATCGAAGCGCAGCGTGGGCACGCGGTTCCCGCTGACGGACCTCAAGCGCATCATCGTGCTCAACGAGATCCTGGGGCCGCCGCTGGCGCTGCGGCGCGACGACCGCATGGTGTGAAGTCGGCCGCGGGCCGCCCCTGGCAGCCTGGCTGGTCGATGCGGCAGCCTCGTCGCCCCCGACGGCATCGTGCGTGCTCGATCGAACGTCACGCGGTCACCGGCAGATCGTGCACCGACAGCAGCCCTGTGCGTCGCCAGCCCGTGCGCAGCAGCCAGGTGCCGGGATCGACCGTGGGCCGCGGGATGCCGTGCAGGCCTGCGACGCGAACCTTTTCGCGAAAGCCATCGAACCATGGTGCGGAGGTGAAGGTGTCGATCGCCTGGGACACGGCGACCTCGCGGCCTTCAGCTGCATGCTTCTTGCCGTTCCCCAGCACGTAGCGCAGCGCATGGCGCGTTTCGCGGGGGGTCTTCAGGATGCGGTCGTGGTAGCGGTCGGCAAACACCTTGCCATTGCGCTGCCAGAGTTTGTTGAGGCAACGTGCGATGCGGATC
>JBDSBS010000835.1:0-3796 GCA_039921435.1 Planctomycetota bacterium
GTTCCGCATCTACTGTCTCGCCACGCTCGGTGTGGTCACCACGTGCACGGTAGCACTCGTTTGCGCCGGTGTACCCATTGGCAGCGCACTGCGCCAAGGTGCATTCAATGGCGTCAGCGTGCTGACATCGACCGGCTACGCCACCGCGGACTTCCAAGCCTGGCCGACCATCGCCACCATCGTGCTCTTCTACGCGATGTTCGTCGGTGGCTGTTCGGGCTCGACAGGCGGAGGCTTCAAGCAGGTCCGACTGCTCGTGATCCTCAAGTTGATCGCCTACACCGTGCGCCACTTCGTGCGCCCCAAGAGCGTCGAACGCATCAAGCTCGATGGCGAAGCACTGCCCGCCGCGGTCATCTCTTCGATCCTCGCGATCGTGCTGCTATGGTTCGTCGCCGTGATCCTCGGCGGCATCGTCATCAGCCTCGACGATCGCCTCAACTTCATCTCCTCGCTCGTTGTCAGCGCCAGCATGATGGGTTCGACCGGTCCCGCCATGACGATCGTCGACCCGGTCAGTGCGGCCACGGTCGTGCTCGAGGGTGGCACAGCCGCTGCCTTGGGGGGCACGCCGAACGTCGGGCCGTTTGGCGGCTACGGCGCCTTGCATGATTGGACCAAGGTCGTGATGTCGTTCCAGATGGTGCTTGGCCGACTCGAGCTGTTGACCCTGCTGGCCCTGTTCACGCCAAGCTTCTGGCGGCGCTGAACCAGTTCAGCGATTGTCGAGAACGACCTTCTCGCGGCGCCGGAAGACCAAACGGACCGGTACCTCCTGGCAGGCGAACGCGTCGCGCAACACCTGTGCGAGGTAGCGTTCGTACTGGCCCCGGAAGAGCCGCGGCTCGTTGACGAACACCAACACCGACAGCGGCGCGGTGCCGATTTGTGTGCCGTAGAACATCTTGGGGATGTTGCCGCCCGACGACGGCATCAGGCGATCGCGGGCTGCCTGCAGGACCGAATTGAGCTGCGGGGTCGGCATCGCGGTGCGCGTCTGGTCCCGCAGTTCGAATAGGAGGTCGATGGTCGGCACGATGTTCGTACCTTCGCGCGCTGACAAGAACGCGACCGGGGCGTGATCGAGCCCGGGCAATTGCTGCTTGATGTAGGCGTCCCACTTCTTGAGGTCGAGATCGGGAGCGAGGTCGATCTTGTTGCCAACGAGCACGACCGGCTTGTGGTGTTCGACGCAGTAGGCTGCCAGACCCTTGTCGACCTGACTGATCGGGTCGCGCACGTCGAACATGTGCACGCAGACGTTCGCGCGGCGGATGCTGTCATTGCTGCGGGCGTGCGCGAACAACTCGATAGCATGCTCCAGACTCTTCTTCTTGCGCACGCCGGCCGTGTCGATCGCCATCAACTTTCGACCATCCAACTCGAACATCACGTCGACGGCGTCCCGCGTGGTGCCCGGCAGTTCGGAGACGATGACGCGTTCCTCGCCAGCTAGCTGGTTGATGAGCGTTGACTTGCCTGCGTTGCGCTTGCCGACCACGGCGAAGCGAAGCAGGTCGGCTTCGGCCTCGTCCTCCTCCAGCACCTTCGCTGGCAGCAGTGTCACGATGCGATCCATGAGCCCGCTGATGCCAAAGCCTTCCCTGGCACTGACGGGCAACGGACTACCAAAGCCGAGCTGCAGCCACTCCGGCACGACCATCTCTTCGTGGAACGTCTCGACCTTGTTGGCAACCAACACCAACTTCTTGTCGAGGGTGCGCAAGCGGCGGGCAACCATCTCGTCGCCGGGCACGCGACCATCCTTGATGTCGACGACGAACAGGATGAGATCGGCCGTCTCCAGCGCCACCTGGATCTGCGCTTCGATGTGCTCCTTGAGCAGGGCTTCGTCGACGAGACCGAGCCCACCCGTGTCGACCAGCTCGAATCGGCGATCGGCGTACTGCATGGTCACCGCGACACGGTCGCGGGTCACGCCCGCGGTGGGCTCAACGATGGAGATGCGGCGCCCCACGATCCGGTTGAACAGGCTCGACTTGCCGACATTTGGACGGCCGACGATGGTTACGCGAGGGATGGCCACGGGGGGCAAAAAGGATACGGAGCGGGCGAGGCGCAGGCCAGCGGCCAATCCACCAATGGCGTCACCCGCTTCAGACGGCATGCCAGGACACCGCCCCTGCGGCGGTAGGCTCTGCGAGCCAACCATGTCCACCGACCTGCTGCTCGAACTGACCTGCGACGCCAAGTTTGGCAGCAGCTCGGTGGATTCCACAGGACGCCGACGAGGGGTTACTTGGTACTGCCCGTCGGCGCAGGCAGCAGGTCCATGAGCGCCCGCGCCGGCACGGCAGTCTTGAACACCATCTGCGTGTCGACCACCTCCGCATCCTCGTCGTAAACGACAGTTGTCGTCGACTGGGCAATTCCCACGACCGTGCCGGTAGTGTCGACGATCGGAGCGCCACTGCTTCCCTTGGCGAACTCGCACGTCACGTGCAGCCAGAGCCGCTTTGGCAGGGCCACGTCGGGTGGGGTCACCACCCTTTCCGGCGCAAGATCGCGTTGCGTGAACCAGCGCGCAACCAGACCTTCGCTGAAGAACCCGAACTGATGGTCGGGATGCGAGAGGCAGTACACCCGCGCACCCACACGCACCGAGCGCCGCATCGGCAAGGGAACACAATCCTGTTCCGCCGTCTTGACGACGGCCACGTCCGCGCCAACGTCCCCGGCGAGCACGCTCTCGACCGGCCAAACGTTGCCTGCCAGGTCCGCGACCACGAGATACGCCTCGCGCATCGTCTCGTCGGCAGCGACGACGTGTGCGCACGTGGCAATCGCGCCGTTCGCACCGACGCAGAAGCCCGACGCACCAGAGAAGTGCCATTCATCGCACTGCGTGCACAAATAGTAGTGGCCGACGATACGAACACTGCGGCGCACATGGTCGTGCAACAGCACAGGCTCGAGCTCGACGGTTCGCTCCGCGGCCCGCGGCAAGGCGCACGAGCGCGCTTCGGCAAGCTGCGATACCAACTTCGAACAAGGCACCAGCTTGCCTTGTTCGAGCAAGGCTCGGCACAAGGCCTCGATCCTCTGCTCTAGAGCTTCGTCGTCGACGACGGGTCCCGGCTCCTGCGCGGCCGCGGCGACGGCCGCCAGATAAAAGACCAGGTTCAAGGCGAAGCGACGCATCGGTAGCCAGGCGGTCATGGGCTCGGGCCATGCTAACCAGGACGTCTATAAGCACCGAGTGTCCAACCTTCTCGCGCCGCGCGAGGGTTTTCGAGAGCGAGGAGCCCAGAACGACAAGTGGCCATGGCCAAATCGCCTCGGGCCTGGACGCGGCATGCAACCGGGGTTCGGTTGCCGCCATGGTCGCGATGGCTGGCTTCGAGCACCGGTCTCCCACGAACCGTCCCGATTCGCGCGACGCAAACAACGGAACGTTTAGGCCACGAGCATCGGGGATACCGTCGTGGTAGCATCTCGCCCGAGGCGCAAGTTGAAACCACCGGCTGCCGATGCTCCCATGGTGTCGCATCCAGGAAACCGACACAGGAGAATCCCGATATGGTGGTCGAGGGCACACCAACTCCAACCCAGAGCGACGCCACGGTGCTACACCGCATCATGCCACCTCTGGTTCACGTCGTCGACGACGAAGAGACGATCCACTCGTTGTTCGCAAGCATGGCCCAAGTTGGCGGCTTCGAGGTTGCCCGCTACACCTCGGCAACCGACTTTCTCGACGGGTTCGAACCCAGCCGCACCGGCTGTCTCGTGCTCGACTTGATGCTGCCCGATCGCACCGGCATCGAGCTGCTCC
>JBDSBS010000836.1:0-3781 GCA_039921435.1 Planctomycetota bacterium
CGGTCACGGCCGGCTGATCGACGCGAGACCATCGATCAACGAACAGACGGCGATCCGGCGAGAACGTGCACTCGTGCGTGCCGTCGCCTTCCGTCAGCACCGTGAGGTTGTTGCCGTCGAAGTCGACGCGTGCGAAATGTGCGTAGTACGGATCCTGGTCGGGGCGCATGCCATAGGCGACAAACCAGATCTCGCGCCGCTCCTCGTCGACGTGCTCGATCGACCGCACGAGCCACTCGCCGTGCGTCACCTGCACGAGCGCACCCGTCGCGGTGTTGCCGCGGTAGAGATGGTTGTGGCCGTCGCGTTCGCTGGCCCAGAGAAGCTCGCGGCCGCCGTCGAGCCAGTGCAGGAACGTCTTCTGCGAGTAGTCGACGAACGTTGCGCTGCGTTCTTCGAGCACCGTGCGCACAGCACCGCTCGCCGCATCGATCGCGAGCAACTGCAGCACCTGGTGACCGCGGCGGTTGTAGAGGCAGTAGACCTCCTTGCAGTCGGCGGACCACCGCACACGGTCGATCGACCACGCGTCGGCGAACGGCTCGTCGGCGACCGGTATCTGCCGCCTGCTCGCAACGTCGAAGAGGCGCGGCCGCGGCCGATCGATGCGGTCGCCGGGCTTGCGGTACGAATACGAGTACTGCTTGGGCTGCAGTTGGTCCTTGGGCGCCGACTCGATGAGGTGCACGAGCCGTTCTTCGCCGGGCTCGACCTGGAAGCCGAGCACCTTGCCGCCATCGGGCGACCAGTGTTCGGGTCGCCGGTAGGGATCGCCGACCGTGCCGTCACTCGACAAACGGAACTCGCCATGCGCGGCGTCGCGGCCCCAGACATCGTGTTCGCGCACGAACAGTTCGATTGCCGACGCAGGCAACGCCACCTGCGACATGGCAGCGCGGCGCGACGCCTCGTCGAACACCGCGATGCCCGGTGCCGCTTCGGCAACGAAGATGCCCGCCAGATCGTCGGCCGCGAAGTCGGCCAACCAGACGTGCCCGACGAAGGTCGCCATCTGCCTGGTCGCGCCCGCCGCCAGCTCGCCGTAGGGACGCGGGCGACCGAGCGCGTCGAGCCAGAACAGACGCACGCTGCGCTCCAGCCGGTTCTCGAACGCGATCGTCGTCGCGTGCGCCGAGTTGCCGCTGGCCGGCCGATCCGCACTCGGCACCAGTCGCTGCGGTGCCGTATCCACCCCGAGGTCTTCGCTGCGCGCGGCCCGCCGCACGCTGCCATCCAGCTCGATGCGAACGAACTCAGAAGCGCCCGAATCACCGATCTCGAACCACAGCGCCGCACCGCCATCGAGCCAATGCCAGGTCGGACGAAACTCGACGAGCTTGCCGCGCCAACGCGCGGTGAGACCATTCGCGCGTTCGTAGGCCGCTGCGGTGCCCTGCGCGAGCATCGGCGACAGCAAAAACAGCACGATTGTGGACTGAGCGCGCATGTGCCCATCCTGCCACATCGACGTCAGAAACCCTTGCCGCTCGTGAAGCCGCCGCCACCGCCAAAGCCACGGCCGAAGCCACTGCCGCGGCAGGATCCGATCGAGAAGCCACCCCCGCCCCGTCCGCTGCTGCTCAATGCGATGTCCGCAACGGCGCCGACGACCTGCATGGCCAAGCCGACGCGGCGCAGAACGTTGTCGGTGCGATGCGTGCTGCCAAACACCGGGCTCTCGCGGAAGAAGTGCATCGAGCACAGCGTCTGCCACGTGTCTTCCGGGCGCTCGCGACCATCGCGCAGACCGCGCAAGATGCCATCGACGTCGGCAGAACGGAAGTAACTGCGCCCGGAGTCGAACTCCGATCGGCGGAACCGCACGAGCAGGTCTTCGATGCCGTCGGCGATCGCGTCGAGCCGCCGCGCCTCGGCTTCGAGCGGCGGCGCTTCGGCCGCGATGCGAATCAGCTCTTCGGTCCACGCGCGGATCTGTGCAGTGAGCCGGTCGTCGCTCGGGTCGACCGTGGCGCGCGCCTGTCGCTCGAGCATCGCCGCCTCGGCATGACTCAAGAACTCGGTCAAGCGCACGAGTGCGGTCGCATGGAACGTGCCGCGACTGCTCACTTCGGTGCGGATCGCTGCGTGCGCCGCGGCAGTCCGTTCCTGCGGAACGGAGATCTCGGCGACGAGGCCCTCGCGCTCGCGCCCGAGCCCTTCGCCCTCTTCCAACACGGCCGGCACGCCCGCCGCCGCCTCGGCGGCTGCTTCCATGGCGTGTAGCTGGAGCCGCAGTTCTTTGACTTCTTCGCGCCGGCGCTCGACCGTGAGCCGCACGATCTTCGGCGTCGTCGACAAGAACTCGTAGCTCGCGCGCGCCGGCACGAAACCGGTGTAGTCGGCCAACCGACGATCCATGCGCGCGACGAAGCCGCGCTTGCCGTAGTCGGGTGTGCCAAACCGGCGCCGCCAGAGGTACAGAAACAGCCGGCTCTTCTCGTACGGCGGCAGCTTGACCTTCGCCTCGGCCGCCAGCTCGTCGCACCGCCCGATGTCGCGCGCGAGACGGACCTCGGCCTGTGTCGCCTGCAGACACATGGGTTCGTAGCCAGGCAGCTTGGCGAGCTGGGCCCCCGCCTCGGTGCGCAGAGCATCGCGCTTGTGAACGACCGCGTCGAGGCGACCGGTCAGGTCCGCGAGCCGTCCCGACGCGGCAGTCATCGCGGCCTCGAGGTTCGCGAGCGACTGCTGCAACTCAAAGGCTCGCCGCTGGCGCTGCTGCTCGATGTCGAGCAAGTCGGCGCGGAACTCGGGCATCGCCTGGGTTACCGTCGACGCCGTGAGTTCGGGCAACTGGGTCGACGCCAGCTGTTCGACCGCGCGCAGCCGCTCGTTCGTCACGGCGTGGATCTGGGCGCGCACGCGCCCGGCGACCGCCTCGGCGGCAGACGCATCATTGCGCGCCGCAGCCGCCGCGCGCCGCAAGCTGTCGAACACTGAGGCTCCGGACAGTTCGCCTACCATTGCGTGATTTGGCGTCCCCGGCGCATCGGCTTGCCAGCCGCGTCCTCGATTCGGATCGTCTCGGCAAAGACGCCGCGGACCTTCTCGGCGAACGTGCGTTCGTCGACGACACCGTCGGCCTTCTCGTCGGCGACGATGCGATTCCAGACCGCGTCGGTCACCTGCTCGCCCCACTTCGTCACCATGTCGACGCGCTGCGTCTCGGCGTTGCGGACGCGGCGCGGCAGCACACCGCCGTCTGCCGCCACGGCTTCGACGATGACGTAGTAGCCCGACAATCGCCCCCCCTCGTAGCGGTCGATGCCGCTCTGTCCACCGGGGCGGCTGACGATCGTGACGACGTACTGTTCTTCGAGGTGCTCCACGAGCGCCGTGAGCTCAGACTGCGCTCGCCGCAGTCGGTCGTAGTCCTCGGCGGCGTGGGCCGCCTCGCCCGCGACGGCGACCGACTGCACGCGCCGCTTCGCATCGTCGTCGGCAGCCAGCTTGCCGGCGGCAGCGGCGGTCTTCTGGAAGCGCTGCCACGCATCGGCGAACCTCGTGTCCTCGCGAGGTTCGACGGGTGTCGCTGGCTGTGACGGCGATGGCGGCGCAGTCTGTACCAGCGTCGCCGGCGGAACATGCCGGGCCGACGTCGCGACACTCGGCGGTGCCGGCGCATCGTCCGCGATCGCGCGCGCCAACATGACAACGCCGAACGTGGCAACCAGCACGACGAAGGCGAACGCCAGGATGCCGTTCCGCAGCACCCACACATGGGCCCAGAAGCGCGCCCAGCTCAGTGGCGGGTCTTCGTACTGATGCTGGCGTCGAAAGT
>JBDSBS010000837.1:0-4083 GCA_039921435.1 Planctomycetota bacterium
AACGAAACAGCGTCACGGACTTCAACAACAACAGCCGCGGCGTGCAGGGCGGCCATGGTTTCACACCACAGGCGCTCGCAACGATCGATGCCAACCTGGCGGCTGGTGCAGTGCCCGATGCGGGACTTGTGTTCAACGGCGGACCGCGCTTGGGCGTGTCGAACGCGCTCGACTTCGAGACCGCGTGGGTCGCGTCCGTGCGCGCACCCAACCGTTCGACCCGGCTCGAGCAGACGCTCGTCGACCAGGGCCGCACGATCTTCGCCGGCGCCTGCGCGAGCTGCCACGGCGGTACCAAGTGGTCGCGCAGCGACCGCATCGTCGACAACCTCGCGCGCTGGCCCGATCCGGCTTTCAACGCTGCTGGGGCGAGCTTGTCGGCGTTCCTTCAGGTTCCCGCGGCGACGACGATCGCCGCATTCGACTCGGACGGCAACGGTTCCTTCGAGAAGCTGATCGTCGACACGAGCGTGCCGAACTTCACGCTCGATCTCACCAACCCGATCGAGCTTCGCGGCGCGGGCGGCGCGATCGGCAAGGCCTCGGCGGGCCTGAGTAGTTCGTTTGCAATCCCGTCGCTGTTCAACGCGCGCAACGCGGCGCCGTACGGCCATCACGGGCGCGCGGCGAATCTGGACGCGGTGTTCTTGCCGCTCGCCAGCGGCGGCTTGAACCACCCGTCGTTCGGCCTGTCGCCAGCTCAGCTCAGCGCTGTGAACACGTTCGTGCAGGCCATCGACGAGAACCAGACGATCTTCCCGTAGGCGTGCTCGTGACCGTTCGTGGTTCGGCGCAGCGCTGGAGGCTGACGGCGTGCGCCAACTCCTGGGGTCCGCGAGAACCAGCGCGGTCGACCGTGCCGCAGCCGGGCAGGGGAACGATGTCATTTCGGCATCTGCAGCACGATGTCGTGGGTTCCGGCCAGGACATCCGCCTTGCTCACCTGCCGGAACGGGTTGTTCTGGTCCTGTGTGCCGACGCGGCCGATCACACCGGGAGCGGCTTCGAGGCGAAACTTCCCGTCGTCATCGGTGGACTGGCTGTGCGCCCCACCCACGCCTACGGGAAAGAAGTACACGGTCGCGCCACGCACTGGCTTGCCGTCCTGATCGACGACCTTGCCTTCGATCGTCTCGGCGGGCACGACCTCGAGCTGCACATCCTTGGCCCCAGCCGCGATCCCCGCGCGCGGCGCCATCGCAAAGCCCGCGGGCGTATCGAGCAGCGCGAGCCGGTAGTCCCCCGGATCGAGTCGTTCGATGCGGAACTTGCCGTTGGCAACGACCATGGCATTGCGGGTCTCGCTCATCGCGCCATAGGCGTAGATCGTGAAGCGCGCGTCGGCGGGCAGCGGCATGCCGTTGGGGATGCGCAGCGTGCCCTCGATGACGAGACCCGCATCGGCGACCAGGTCCGGCACCACGAGCACCTCGCCGTCTCGCACTTCCTGCGGCCCACTCGCGACCGACCAGTCCTTTCCCTGGATCTCCGCGCGGACTTCGTAGGTGCCCGCGGCCAGGCCAGCACAGCGGAACGTTCCATCGCTACCGGTCCGCGTCGTGCGCCGCGAGAAGTAGATCGGCCCCAGCCTGGGCTTGCCGGCCGGCAACAGCCTCATGAAGTCCGCGGCTGTTCCCTCCACCGAGATTTCCGCACGTGCAATTGGCTGCTCCGCTGCATCGACAAGGCGTCCTTCGACGGTGCCTTGCGGAAGCAGTGCGACATCCCCGATGTCGACGAGACTCTTCATCATCTTCTCGGATGGAATCGCGAATGTGTGTGCACCCATCCCTGGGGCACGCACCAACACTTGCCAAGACGGTGCCCGATACCCACCGCCCATGCTCGGCGCCCAGTGCGCGAGCCCCTCGATGCGGAAACGCCCATCGGCGCCCACCACGCCGGTACGCCAGTAGGTGTGGCTGCCCGAACCCGACAGCATCTGGTCGGCGGCAGCCGCAACGAAGGCGCCGGGAACCACCTCGCCGGCAGCATCGAGAACGCGCCCGATGATCGTGTCACTGCGACTCATGACGATGTCGACGGTCAACACGTCATCTTGCGACGGGACCGGCGCGACCTGTTCGGCGTAGCCCTCGGCATGCACGTAGAGCTCGGGCCTGCGACCGAGTCCTGCCAGTTCATAGCGGCCGTCCATGCCGGTCACCGCAGCGCCGCGCATGGCCTCGTTCGCCGCCACCTGCGCGCCCATGATCGGTTGCCCGGTGTCGAGGTCCCGCACGACGCCACGCGCGATGTGCCCCGGTTCGACCACGAACTCGACGTGCGCCCCGTGGCTCGGTGACGGTTCGCAGAATTGCGAACTGGGCTTGCTCAGACCCACTGGACTCACGATCACGTAGGCGGGCCGCGGCGCGAGCCCGCCGACGAAGAACGTACCATCGGTCGAGGTGCGCGCGCTGCTGCGTTCGCCGGTGCCACCGCTCTCGATCACCTCGACGAGGGTGTTCGCGAGCGGGGTTCCATCCGTGCGACGCACAACTCCATCGACGAACGATGGACGATCGAGCCGCACCACGAACTCGCTGCCCCCTGTGCACATTGACTCGTATCGGGTGACGAAACCCACGGCGCGTACGGCGAGTCGGTGCTGCAACGCACGCTGCACCCGGAACGCAAAGCTGCCATGCGCGTCCGTAAGCACCGTGCCAAGCACCACGCGGCGCTTGTTGTAGTCGGCGTCGAGACTCTTCATCTCGTCGGCATCCCGGTGTTCGAGTTCGACCTCGGCACCGACGATCGACGCGCCGTCGCTTCTTGCCAAGACGCGCCCCCACAGATCCTCGGGGCCGCGCACATCGACTGATCGTTCGACGGTGACGGCGCTGCGCGCCGGGTTCACTTCGTCACGATGGGCAGGCTCAACGCCCTGGTTGGCAACCAACTCGATAGGCACACCTCGCAAGGGCGGCGGCACCGGCGGCGGCGACCACAGCGGGAGCACGAGCCACATCAACAGCGCGATCGCGCACGCACCGACGGCGGCGCGCAGTGGCCAGGTGACTCGCAAGACAGTGCCGAAGGCTCGCACGGCATGCGTCGATGTCGCACCGAACAGCGGCACCGACCAACCCTGACGACGATCACCGTGCATGTCGTCGAGGCGACGCCGCAGACGTTCCAGCGCTTGCGCGACCTGCGCCCGCACCGTCGAGGGCGGTCGTCCGAGGCGCGCACCGATCGCCTTCGAATCGAGTCCCTCGAAGAAGCGCAGCAGGATCACAGCGCGTAGCGACTCGGGCAGTTCGACGACGGCGCCGACGACCTGACGCCGCACTTCTTCGCGTTCGAGCATCGCTGCAACCGAAGGCATGACGGGTTCCGCCTCGTCGCGGACCTCCCGGTGCGCGCGTCGGGTCGAAGCCCTCCGCCGATTGCGCGACAGGTTGGCGACGATCGTCGCGAGCCAACCCTGTGCGTTGCGCACCTCGGCACCTTCCCCCTGCAGCACGGCGGCCCAGGTGTCCTGGGCCAGATCGTCGCCATCCTGCCCGGCGAGGGCATGCGCCAAGCGCTGCACGAACGCTGCGTGCACGAGCAGGGATTCCGCGATCGGGTTGCTGGAGGTCATCGGCAACGGGGACACCGTCACTGCGATTGCTGACGATGGATTGCCCGGAATCTAGACCATCCGGGCGATCGCTACTTGGCCAACCAACGCGCCAGGCCGAGAAGGGCGCGAAGCGGCGCGTCGTCGTTCGCAAGGCCGGAGCGCGCTCAGGACTGCGTCGTCGCCTCGAAGGCGACCGCCGGCGTGCGCAAGGCCGCCGGGCTGTGGTCCTCGGGTTGCAGCACGAGCTGCCAGAAGCCGACGTCGTGCCAACGGTCGAACTTGCGGCCGACGCGCGGCATGGTGCCGCAGCGCATGAAGCCGAGCCCCTCGTGCAGGCGAACGGAGACGTCGTTTGGCAGCGCGATGCCGCCGATGGCCGAGTAGAAGCCCTGGGCGCGCAGCACCTCGAGCAGGCGAACGTAAAGCGGCTTGCCGATGCCGTGCCCAAGTTGCTCGGCCGCGACGTAGATACCGGTCTCGGTGGTCCAGCGGTAGGCCTTGCGGGCGCG
>JBDSBS010000838.1:0-2519 GCA_039921435.1 Planctomycetota bacterium
CCAGGGCCGATTCGTCTCTGGATCGATCGCGTCGTAGCGATAGCCGGCGCGGTCGCTCAGCCAGCCGGCATCGCCACAGTTCGTCATCGCGACCGACATGCGCAGGCCGCGAGCCGTCGTCATGCGCCGCAGCGGGGCAGCCTGTACGACGAGCTCGATCGCATCGAGTAGCGCGGGCGCTTCCTCGAGGGCGAAGGCCCGCAGAACAAACGCGCCGGGCTCGAGCTGCTCGCGGATGACGGCTTGCGGCACTTCCGACGCGAACAGCTCTTCTTGGCCTGCGCGACTAGCTGGCGTCATGAAAGATGATTCCGAGCGTGTGGCGATGCCCCTCGGTAATCTTGCTGACGCCATGGCGTAGCTTCACGCGATAGTCGCCGCGCGTGCCGCGCACGGGGCGGCTGTTGACAGCGAGCACGACCGCATCGCCCTTTGTCAGCGCAACGACGGCCGCGCGCGTATGCATTCGGGGGCGTTGCTCCGTCAGAACGAGCTCGCCGCCGCTGAAATCCGCCGCGGGGTTGGAGAGCAGCACGGCAAGCTGCAGCGGGAAGACGTGCTCGCCGTAAAGGTCCTGGTGAAGGCAGTTGTAGTCGCCGGCCCCGTACTGCAACAGCAAGGGCGTGGGCCGCGACTGACCGGACGCGGCGCAACGCGCGATGAACTCGGCGTGCTCGGCCGGGAAGCGGACGCTCATTCCCATGCGCTCGTGCCACCGGTTGGCGAGAGGCGCAAGGCGTGGGTAGAGCGTCGTCCGAAGGACATGTACCAAGGGCGGCAGCGGATACGAGAAGTATCGGTACTCGCCCTTGCCGAATCCGTGCCGCGCCATCACGACCCGGCTGCGAAAGCCTTCGTCCAGCGCGTAAAGGGAAGCAAGGTCGTCGCACTCCGCTGACGCGAGCAGATCGGGCAGCACTGACCAACCCTGCGCTTCGAGGTCGCTCTCCAGCGCGGGAACGTCGATTCGTTGCACCCTCGCGCTGACGTCTGCTTCGATCCAGTCATCGCGCTTCATACGGCGCGCTCCTGCCCGCGATTCTCGCGATCGATCAGCTCGCGCTTGCGCTCCACCCCCCAGCGATAGCCCGAGAGTCCGCCGTCGTGACGCACCACGCGGTGGCACGGTATCGCGACGGCGTGGGCGTTGGCAGCGCAGGCTCCGGCCACCGCGCGGACGGATCGCGGCGCACCGATTTTCTGGGCGATGCTCGAGTAGGTCTGCGTCTCTCCGGCCGGGATCTCGCGCAGCGCCAGCCAGACGCGCTGCTGGAAGGCCGTGCCGCGCACGTCAAGCGGCAAGGCCAGCCCATGGGCCGGCGCTTCGACCAGCCCGACCACCTGCGCGACCAGTTGCTCATACGCTGCGTCGCCACCGATCAGTCGGGCCCGTGGAAACCGGTCCTGGAGGTCGCGCACCAGGGGCTCCGGGTCGTCACCGAGAAGGATCGCGGCGACACCCGTGGCACTCGATGCCACGAGGATGGCGCCAAGCGAGCATTGGCCAACGGCGAACGTCAGCACCTCTTGGAGGCCGCCGGACCGATAGTGGGTCGGACTCATGCCGAGCACACCTGTGGAAGCTTCGTAGAAGCGCCCGTTGGACCCGTAGCCTGCACCGTGGAACGCCTCGGTGACCGTCGCCGCCTTGGTCAGGCCCTCGCGCAACCGTGTTGCACGGCCGGCGAGCGCATAGGCTTTCGGCGTGAGGCCGGTGGCCTTCTTGAGTAGCCGGTGGAAGTAGTGCGGGCTGAGCTCGACCGACTCGGCGATTTGCGCCAGCGAGAGCGGTTCGGCAGCTTCGTCGATCAGTGTGCAGGCCTTCGCCACCATCGCGTTGTTCGCCGCCTCGATGGACATTCCGCACGGGTTGCAGCGGCGACAGGCGCGAAAGCCGGCAGCCTCGGCGACAGCAGCACTCTGGTGGAAGTGCACGTTCTTCGGGTTGGCCAGTCGCGACGGGCAGGAGGGCCTGCAGAAAATGCCGGTCGTTGCGACGGAGTACCAGAACGTGCCGTCAGCGGCTTTGTCGCGGGTGAGTATGCTGACCCAGCGCGGATCTTGGGTGATGTCGGTCGAAGGCGACTTCATGAGGTCTTGGTTGAAGTGGACATGGACCCAGTGTCTTCAGGGACATCCTACGGCGCGCTCCGGGTCTTGCTCTCGAATCGACAAGTCTTCAGGACGGCCCGTGCCCGGCCGTTCACCTTGCGGTGCCCCACGCGCCCCATGCAGGTCATGGAACGGCACGCCAGAATAGATGCGATGTCGCCAGTCCGCAGTGCCAAGGCCGAGGCTCGGCAGGTCACCTTCACTCGCCGCGGTGTGCGACACGGCTTTGTTGCTGCGCAGCCTCTGGCCATCGGCGTATTCATCTACGGCATCACCTTCGGATTGCTGGCGCTGGGCTCCGGGCTGTCTCTCCTCGATGCACTGCTGATGAGTGCCACGGTCTATTCGGCCACGGCACAGGTGGCAGCTCTCAGCACCATGACCGAAGACGCGAGCGTCTTCATCTG
>JBDSBS010000839.1:0-4187 GCA_039921435.1 Planctomycetota bacterium
CGAGCGTGGCCGCGACTTGGAGCCGCCGTTCCGCGCCTACGGTACCAGGCGCGGCGTTCGGCTTCCGCAGCAGAACGCTCGCGGCTCCTGGTAGCAGTGCTACTCTGGCGCGCCACACTCCCGACGACACCATCGGGGCGATGCCAAGTGACATGTCCGCGAACTCGACGCCACGCGTGAGTCGGAAGACCGCGTTCTTCCGCGGTCTCTCGAGGCTCGTGCACGAGCGCACTGTGCTCGTGCTCGGGGCGGTCTTCGTCGCGGCCGGGGGTTTCCTCGTGTGGCAGCAGTCCACACTGCACCGAAGCGTGATCGAGGCGGCGGCACTGCAGGACGCGAAAACGTACTCGGATGCAATCGGCATCTTCCGGACTCTCTACTCGTCGGAAGTCGTCAACCGGCTCCGGGATCACGGCGTGGTTGCCGTTCACAACTACCGGAGTGTGGATGGTGCCATTCCGCTGCCGGTCACCCTCAGTCTGGAACTCGGCAAGCGGCTCGCCGCGAACGGCGCCGGTGCGCGCACACTTCTCTACAGCCCATATCCATTCCCGACGCGAGCCGATGGTGGGCTGCTGGATGCCTTCGCGAAGGACGCGTGGGCAGCGCTGATGGCCGACCCCACGGTGCCCTTCGTTCGCTTCGAGAATGTAGAGGGCCGATCGTCGCTGCGCTACGCGACGGCAGACTTGATGCGAGCCAGCTGCGTCGATTGCCACAACACGCACCCGGAGACGCCCAAGTCCGACTGGAAGACGGGCGACATGCGCGGCGTACTCGAGGTCTCACTGCCACTCGACGCCGTGGAATCGCGCGCGAGCCATGGCCTGGGACAGACCCTCACGGCGTTGGCGATTCTCATCGCACTCGCGATCGCCTGCTTGGCCCTCGTCATCGGCAAACTTCGCCGTGCCTCCGGACGCCTCGAACAACTCGTCGCGCGGCGCACCGACGAGTTGCGAACGTCCGAGGGACTGTACCAGTCGATGATCGACGACCTGCCGTTGAGCATCTTCCGCAAGGATCGGGACGGTCGCCTGACGTTCGGCAACGCCGCCTTCGTGAAGGAGATGAACCGCCCGCTCGAAGAGCTGTGCGGCAAGTCCGATCGCGATCTGTTTCCGGCCGATCTCGCCGCCAAGTACCGCGCCGACGACGTTCATGTGATGCAGACCGAGGCGGAGTTTCACGACGTGGAGGAGCACGTCGATGGCAGCGGCAACCGCAAGTTCGTCGAGGTGCTCAAGACACCCGTGCGCGACGACGACGGCAGCGTCGTCGGCATCCAGTGTGCGTACTGGAACGTCACCGAGCGGGTGCGCACAGAGGAGTCGCTCAAGGAGAGCGAAGAGCGTTACCGCTACCTCGCCAACGCGTTGCCGCAGATCGTGTGGACCACCGGCGCCGATGGCTTGGTCGACTTCTTGAACACGCGATGGCAGGAGCGAACCGGCATGCCGGTCGCGGACAGTCTCGGGGCCACCTGGGGGGAAGCGATCCACCCCGAGGATCGGGCGCGTGTGGAAGAACGTTGGGTCGCGGCCGCCGAGTCAGGCGAAACCTATGACCTCGAAGCGCGATTTCGCATGGCCGACGGCAGCTACCGCTGGAACCTCGTGCGCGCCCTGCCACTGCGCGATGCGTATGGCCAGATCGTGCGCTGGTTCGGCACCTGCACCGACATCGAAGCCCACATGCGAGCCGAGGAAGCGCTGCGTTCTGCCAAGTCGAACGCCGAGGCCGCCAACCAGGCCAAGAGCGAATTCTTGGCGAACATGAGCCACGAGATCCGCACGCCGATGAACGGGATCATCGGCACTACCGAGTTGTTGCTCACGACGCCGCTGACACCCAGACAGCGCGAGTACATGGGCATGGTCTCGCAGTCGGCCGAACTGATGCTGCGCCTCATCAACGACATCCTCGACTTCTCCAAGATCGAGGCCGGCAAGCTGACGATGGAGTCGATCCGGTTCCCTCTTCGCGACACCGTGTTCGAGAGCCTGCGCACTCTGGCGCTGCGCGCGGCGGACAAAGGACTCGAGCTCACCTGCCACATCGCGCCGGACGTGCCGGACCGGCTGGTGGGCGATCCGCTGCGGCTCGGTCAGATCGTCGGCAATCTGGTCGGCAACGCGATCAAGTTCACCGACACCGGTGAGGTTGCGGTCGATGTCGCGTCGCAGAAGCTCCCGTCGAGGCGCGTGCGCCTTCACTTTTCCGTTCGCGACACGGGCATCGGCATCCGCGCAGACAAGTTGTCCTCAATCTTCGAAGCGTTCAGCCAGGCCGATTCGACGACGACTCGAAAGTTTGGGGGCACCGGCCTCGGTCTCTCGATCTCCGCACAGCTCGCCAACCTCATGGGCGGCCGAATGTGGGCCGAGAGCACGCCCGGCGCCGGCAGCACCTTCCATTTCGAAGCGCTGTTCGATCGGCAACCCGACGCATCCGTGGCGGCGATGCCTACCGTCGCTGGGGTTCGCGTGCTCGTGGTCGACGGCAATCAAACGAGCCGCCTCATCCTCCAAGAGATGCTGACGAGCATGCGCGCAACGCCCGCCGTTGCCGAGTCCGGCGAGCAGGCGCTGGTCGAATTGCGACAAGCCGCGGCGTTGCAATCGCCATTCGCAATCGTGCTGCTCAACCCCGATCTGAGCGACATGGACGGCTTCGAGGTCGCCGAGAGGATTCGAAGTGACGAACAGCTCGCTGCGACGCGACTGCTGCTGCTGGCTTCGGCAAGCCGGCCCGACGATTCGCATCGCTGCAGAACACTCGGCGTGGAGCGCACACTGATCAAGCCGGTGAAGCAGTCCGACCTACTCGACGCGATCGTAGGCGCGGTGATCGTGCCGCCGGAGATGTCGTTGCTGCCATCAAGAGGGGCCGCGCCCGTCCAGGCCGTGACGCCATTGCGCGTTCTGCTCGCCGAGGACGGCGAAGTGAACCAGCTGCTCGCAACGATCTTGCTCGAACAAGCCGGGCACTCGGTCGTTGTCGTCGAGAACGGGCGCGCGGCGGTCGAGGCGGTGCAGAGTGGGCAGTTCGATCTGGTCGTCATGGACGTGCAAATGCCCGAGATGGATGGCCTCGAGGCCGCGCGCCAGATCCGTGTGCACGAAGCGGCGACCGGTGCCCACATCCCCATCGTGGCAATGACTGCCAACGCGATGAAAGGTGATCGCGAGCAATGCCTCGCCGCGGGCATGGACGGTTACGTCGCGAAGCCGATCCACATGCTCGACCTCGAACGAGCGATCGCGCTCGCGATGCCACGACAGCGCTTCGGGCGTCCTGGTCGCGGCATTGACTGAGGGTGCATCGAACGAGGGTGAATCGACCGAGGGTGAATCAACTGAGGGTGAATCGACTGAGGGTGAATCGACTGAGGGTGCATTGACTGAGCGTGCTGCCGACGCAGCTAGTGCACGACGATCCGCATGCCGTTCGAACTCGCGAACCCACCGGGACCAGCGGGATCCAAAGCGATCCACTGGAACCAGTAGGTGCCGGCGATGATGCTGGACAGCGGAACGTGGAACACCCAGTTCGCGTAGCCATCACCGGCCGGCGCGGGCAGGCTCACGCCCAACGAGAAGAGCTGAGTGCCCGATGATCCGGCCACGAAGATGTTGTGGCCGAGCAACTGCATCGGCGTGGTGAAGCCGACGTTGTCGACCAGCATGCCGGTTGCGAGCCAGGGCGCGAGTCGGTCGACGCCGATCCCGAACGAGTCGTTGCCGAGGTAGGCAGGGCCAACGGCCGCGATGCGCGGCGGCAACGGCGCCGTGCCCGGCGTGCCCGTGCCAAACGCCGTCGGTACGAGCGGCCCTTCGAGCCAAAGGCGCGGACGATCGAACGGCGGCCGCTCGGCAGCCACGCGCGGGTCGGTCAGTTCGTTCAGCAGCGCCTCCAGCGCTGTGCGGTCCGACGGCAGGATCTGGCCAGAGAGCGCGGTGACCAGCGGATCGCGGTTGTCGGCGAAGTCCCCGCCGTGCGAATAGAAGTCGACGACCTGCGCCAGGGTCTGCCGTCTGCCGTTGTGCAAGAAGCTCCTGCGCAGCGCGACATTGCGCAAACCCGGCACGCGGAACTTACCCCGGTCGGCCCAATTGCCTGTCACGATCTCCCGCCCCATGTCCTCGGCGACCGGGCGAACACCGGTATTGCGGAAGTCGTCGATG
>JBDSBS010000840.1:0-10234 GCA_039921435.1 Planctomycetota bacterium
GAGGCGTTCGCGGCGCCCGTGCAAGGCGTTTCCACGATGGCGCTCTCCGACGTGCTCATGGTGGTCACGACTGACGGGCGGCTTGTTGTGCACGGTGGGAACACCTGGTTCCCGCCACTGCCGCCGCCGGGCAAGACCTTCGTTCGCGGGATCGCGGGGCCCGTGCCGCTCGGGCTCTTGTCCGACGGCACGCTCGTGCAGTGGGGCGAGTTCTACAACGCGCCGACGGCGCAGCCACCCGCGCTGCCGCCAGGTGTGTCTTGGCTGCACTTCGCGCTCGGCGATCGGCGGTCGCTTGCGGTGCGCTCGGATGGCAGTCTGGTCTCATGGGGGATGAGCTATCCGCCCCTCGAGCTGATCCCGACGTTGCCACCTGGCCTGACCTTCCTATCCGTGACCACGAGCTCGATCTTCGCAGCAGTACTCGTGTCGGATGGCACGCTGCGCGTTTGGGGGAACAACTTCGCGAACGTGTATGCGATCCCACCTTTGCCCGCCGGCATGACCTACGCCAAGGTCGAGGCCGGGTGGTTTCACCTCGCCGCCCTGCGCTCGGACGGGCAGATCGTTGCCTGGGGCGACAATTACTGGGGTCAGTGCAACGTGCCCTCGCCGCCAGCCGGCATGAGCTACGTCGACGTCGTTTCAGGCGGTACCCACTTGCTTGCCAAGCGCAGCGATGGGCAGTGGGTCGCTTGGGGCGAGAACACCTATGGCCAGTGCAACATCCCATCGCCGCCGAACGGGGTCGGCTACGTTCAGTTGTTTGCTGGCAACTCCTACTCGTTGGCGCTCCGCTCGGATGCGCGCATCGAGGCATGGGGTACGCCAGGCCACGTTCCGCCGTTGCCCGGGGCGCAGTACTACCGCGATGCGGATGCCGCTCGCGGGGGAGCCATGTCGGTACGCTCGGATGGGACGATGGAACAATGGCCGGCGCTTCCCTGGCAGGCGCCGGTTGCGGTGTTGCCCGCAGGCTTGATCTACGATGGCTGCAGCGCGGGTTTCGACTTCTGGCTCGGTCATTGTGCGGATGGCACGCTGCGCGCATGGGGCTCGAACGTGTTCGGGCAGTTGCAGATTCCCCCACTGCCACCCGGAGTAACCTACGTGCGTGCCGATGCTGGCGTGCAAGCCGCGGTGGCGCTGCGCTCCGATGGGCAAGCCGTGGCCTGGGGCGACAACTCGTTCGGGCAGACAAGCGTCCCCCCATTGCCCCCCGGAATGACCTTCGTCGATGCGGCGCAGGGCGGACAGAACCTCTTGCTGCTGCGGTCTGATGGAGTGCTGCTCGTCGCGGGCACCGGCGGATCGGGGATCGCAGGTCTGCCGTCACTCACACCCGGGCTTCGCTACACGCAGATTGCGTGCGGGCGGGACATCGCCGCGGCGCTGCGATCTGACGGAACGATCGTGTCATGGGGAGCGTACGGAAACCTGGGGTTCCCGGCGTTGCCGCCCGGCCTGAGCCACGTCGAGGTCAAGTGCGGCGACCGCCACGCCGTCGCGCGCCGCTCGGACGGCACCGCCGTGTCCTGGGGCCTGCAGTCCTACACGACCGTGCCCCAACTGCCGCCGGGTCGCTCGTTCCTCGGGGTCCGCGCAAGCCTCGACACAAGCTCCGCGCTGATCGGCCGCACGAGCCGCTACGTGCCGATCGGTGCCGGCTGCAGCGGCTCGTTACCTGCGACGCGCCTCGTGCCGCGCGACACCCCGCAGCTCGGCCGCACTCTGCCCGTGCTGCTCGACTTCCTGCCGACGAGTTCGGCACTGATGGTGTTCGGCTGGACGCGGCTGCGCCCCGGCGCACCTCTCGGCCCGCTCGGCATGCCAGGCTGCACGGCGCATGTCTCGCTGGATGCCGCAACCGTGCTCGTCGGCAATAGCGGGCGTGCGACGTTCGAACTGCCGATCCCGTACGACCCGTTGCTGCTCGGCGTGCGCTTCTTCAACCAAGCGCTGGTCTTCGATCCCGCGGCAGGCAATCCGTTCTCGGCGGTCGTGTCGGAGGCGATGGAAGGTGTGATCGGCGGCTGACGCGCTGGCCCACGCGCTCCGCGCGAACTTGCGTTGCGCGCGTTCGAGCTCAGCGCCGCTCGCCCGCCATCATCGCCCTTCCTTCTTCTCCGGCAACGGAAAGGACGCCGGCAATTCAGCGGTCTTGGACTGCTTCTGCTCGCTCCACGGTGCATCGAGCAGCGTGATCGGGTCGAGCTTCTCGGGTTCTTCGCCGTCCTTCTTGCGCACGGTGAGCTGCACCGTGTCGCCGCCGAGTCGCGAACTGACGAGCATTTGGAAGTGAGGCCCGTTCTTCACGTCGGTGCCATTGACGGCCAGGATCACGTCGTCCTTGCGCAGGCCCGCCTTGGCGGCGGCCCCTTCCTTGGGTGTGCCGGCGATCTTGGCGCCCGGGCCGAGATGCGAGGTCTCGAGTTGCACGCCGAGCCAGCCGCGCTGCAGCACCTGGCCTTCCTTCATGCGAGCGAGCAGCTCGGGAATGTCGGCAAGCGTCACTGCGAAGCCGATACCCGAGTCGTACCACTCGACACCCGCGTTGCGTCCGGACGGTGACAGCGGCACAGCGATGCCGAGCACGTGGCCGTGCACGTCGATGACGGCACCGCCGTAGTTGGCCGGCGACGTGTAGGCGTCGATCTGCAGCGCGCGACCAAACAAGCGCCGCTGTGCGCTGACGATGCCGATGTGCACCGTGGGCTCCTCGACGGCGAACGTCCGGCCGAGCACGAACGCCCACTGACCCACGCGCACTGCTTCGGGCGGAACGAACTCCGGCACCGGCAGGTCCTTCGCCTCGATCTTGACGAGCGCGATGCCGCGGCTCGTGTCTTCACCGCCGCGTTCGGCGTGGAACGTGCCGCGACCGGGCACCGTGATGAGGATCGTCGTCGGATCCATGTTGAGCGCGAACCGCGAGACGAGGATCCAGCCGTCCGCTGTCAGCACGATGCCCGACGTCCTGCCCTGCGTCTGTTGAAAGCCTGGCGCGACGAGCGGGAGCTTCTTCTTGTCTGCCTCGGGCTCGGGCTTTGGCTTGGCAGGATCCGTCGGCATCGGCGCTGGCTGCGGGGCGGGTTCTGGCTTCGGGTCTGGCTGGGGGTCCGACGGTGGCTCAGGTTCGGGCTTAGGTTGTGGTTCCGGCTTCGCCTTTGGTGGCCGCGGCACAGGGGGTGCATCGCCATCGACGGCGCCATCGGCGCCGAGCGTGAGGCGCGTGCCGCCGAAGGTCTCCACGCTGACGACGAACGGTGCCGCCTTGGCCAGTGCTTGCTGCAGGACCGGCTCCAGCCGCAAGAACTCGTCGGGATCGACGGGCCGCTGCGCCGACGTCGTTCCCGCCAGCACAGCCATCGCACACAGCGCGCGGAGCACGTTCATTTCGGTTCCTTGGCGAGCGTCAGGTCGCCGTGCATCACTTGGGTGCCGCGCTTCCACGTCACCACGATCTTCTGGTCGGGCGCGAACTTGCTCAGGATCTCGCGGAACTCGCGGCAACTGCGAATCGAGTAGTCGTCGAGTCGCACGATGAGGTCGTCGGGGCGGAGACCGAGCGCCGCTGCTGGCGAGCCAGCCGGAACGCGTTCGACGTACGCCGGTGGCGACTGCCGACCCGCGCTCTCGAACAGCACGACGCCCATCCAGGCCGATTCTTTCGTTGCCTTGACCGCGGTGCGCGGCTTGCCGAGCACGAACTCTTCGAGGTATGGCAACAGATCGCGCGTCGGGATCGCCGCCGACAGCATCGTATTGGTCTCCTTGCTGTCGAGCAGGCGCAGGTTGAGGCCCATCCAGCGGCCGTCGAGCGTGAACAGCCCGCCGCCGAAGTGACCCGGGTTGTTGCACGCATCGGTCAGGATCAGATCGCCGTCGTACTTGACGTCCGCCATGCGGTAGCGCAGCGCCGTGTTGGCGCGGCCGACGACGACGCCAAACGTCGCGCTGACCTTCTCGGAGAACTCGGCGAGACGGAAGCTGTTGCCGAGCGACACCACGAACTGACCGGTGTGAAACTCGGACTCCGCGGCCGGCGGCGGCCACAGCGGCTGCAGCTCGCCCTGCACGAGTGCCGGCTCGATCTTGAGCAAGCGCACCCCGAGCGCCGCGTCTTCGGGCAGCAGCTCGGCCTGGTGCACCGAACCGTCGTAGAGAACCACGCGCGTGCGGTCCTTCTGGATCATGATCTGATCCAGCGTCAGGATGTGGCCTTGCTTGCTGACGAGGATGCCCGTCGCATAGGCGCTGATCGTCGCGAGGCCCGACGCGCCGTGCACCTTGACGATGCTTGGCAGGAAGCGATCGATGACCTTTTCGACGCGGGTCTCGGGCTTGCGTTCGTCGAACGAGTACGCCTTGCCGAAGTCTTGGGTCTGCGCCGTGAGCACAGTCGCGAGCGACAGCAGAGAGGTGGCGGTCCGCAGCGAGAGGTTCTGCATCAGTTCCTCCGGAACCAGGCTTCGTCGACGGCACCGTTGCTCAGCGTGCCAGCACTCCAACCGCTTTCCAGCACACCGTCGACGACGACGCGCAGGTCTTGCCCCCGCACATGCCACTCGACCTTGGCGCGGCGCAGCGGATCGCGGAACGTGCACCCGGCCGGGGAGCCGTCGGCAAACAACCAGGCCTCGCACTCGCCATCGCCTGGCACCGCGAAACGGAAAGCCGGCCCGCCAATCACGTAGACGCCGCCGATGAGTTCGGCGTGCTCGAGTCGTTCGGCCGTCGACAGGCCTCGCCAAAGCAGGGGATTGCAGGTCCACTCGCGACGCAGCCGTTCGGCTTCCTCGGGTGACAGCTCGCGCACGACGCCGGCTTCGCTCGCGAAGCCCCTGCCTTCGACACCACTGCCTTCGGCCTCGCGCACGAGCACGAGCGAACCGATCTCGAGCCGAAGTCGTTCGCCGTGCGCAATCGACCGCACCACGGTGTCGCTCGGGCCGGTGCGACTCCAATGCACTGCCTCGCCTCGTTCGCCGCGCGCCTGCCAGTTCCTCTGCAACGCGTGCGCAGCGAGCCGGCGGTTGGTTGTACTGGCGAGGCGCGCATCCGCGCCGACGCCGTCGCGGCTCGAGCCGGTGTCGAGAGTCGCCAGTCGCACCGTGATCTTGCGTTCTTCGCCAAAGGCGCCATCGCCCTGAGTGGGCCGAAACCAGACCGTGGTCCAAGAGCCAGCCGGAAGCACACCGACGCGCGTCGCCAGCTGGTTGGCCGAACGCACTTCGATGTCGTTGAAGCGCGTGATCTCGTCGCCGAGCGAAACGCCAGCGGCCGCCACGATCGAGTCGCGAAACAACTGCTGCGCGAAGACACCGCGCCGCTGCGAAGCACCAGTGCCGGAGTTCATGAACCAAGCACTCATGTCGAGCGTGCCGTGTTCGGCATGCCGACCCGCCATGAGGTCGCCGAGGAAGTTCTTGATCTGGTTGCTGGCGATCGCAAAGCCGACACCGACGTTGACGCGGCCGCGGTCGCCGATCGAGATGCGGCCGTTGATGCCGACGACCTCACCGGCTTCGTTGAACAGCGGCCCGCCCGAGTTGCCGGGGTTGACGGCCGCGTCGACCTGGATGCAGTCGGGGTAGACCAAAATGCGCTGGCCCTGCCCTTCTTGATAGCGATGCGTGCCCGAGACGATGCCAAAGGTCACGGTCGGCGTGAAGTCGGTGGCCAGCAAGAACGGGTTGCCCATCGCAAACACGGTCTCGCCGACGAGCAGTTGGTCGCTGTCACCGAGCGTGCAGAACGGCCACTGCTGGTCAGACTGTTTCGGCAAGAGCCGCAGCACGGCGAGGTCACTGCCGGGATCGATGCCGAGCACCTCGGCCTCGTAGAGCTGGCCGTCGGGCAGCCCCACCTTCTTGTTGCGGTAGTGCGAGCTGCCGCGCGGCAGTTGTTCATAGCGCCACTTCGCTTGCCAGGCGGCGGAGAACAGCGCTTGCTCGGTGTCGCTCGCGCCGGGGTGCGCCTTGCGGAACGCGGCGAGTTCGGCCTCGGGCACGGCCGGAGGCTCTGGCAGCTTGTACTCGTTGTCGGCTTCACCGACGACGTGGTAGTTCGTCAGCACGAAACCGGCGGGATCGAAGATCACGCCGCTGCCGCCGCCAGGCGAGTCCATCGCCATGACCGAACAGACAGCGGCGGAGCAGCGTTGCACGACGGCGGCGCGGCGCGCTTCGCTCGCCAACACTGCCGCGAGATCAGGATCCTGCAGGTCGCAGAGGGCGACTGCGCACACGAACATCATGTCTGGTCGGACCGGTAGAAGAATGCCGTACGTTACCGCTGCACGACGCGGGCGGCCGCGAAGGCGCAGAAGTCGCCGAGGTCGTAGTTCTTGCCGAAGTCGACTTCGATCGCGAGCTGCTTGCACTTGTGCAGCTCGACCGACACGGCTTCTGCCGGCTTGCCGAGCGTCTTGGCTTCCGACTCGAAGGCCAGCGTGCCGTCGACGTAGACGCGGAACAGAGCATGCGCCTGCGGGCCGCCGCGGTCGTCGATGCCGATCATCGCGTCGAAGAGGTCGTACTTGCCGCCGAGGTCGTAGGTCAGGCGCGTGCGCGGCACGAGGCCGATGCCGCGCGTGAACGTCTTGCCGCCCAGCACGAGGCCCGGGCCTGCCACCGAACGGTCGGTGTACCATGGCCACACGCGATCGAACGCGGGGGTCTGGTCGACCTTCGGCTTCAGTTGGGACAGCCATACGAGGCGTTCGCTCGCCACCGAGAAGCGCAGCAGCTTGGTGGTGGGCACGTCGAGCACGGCACCCTCGTCGAGCCGGAGCCGCAACGTCGCACCGACTTCGAGCAGGCGCCCTTCGAGCCGTTCGCCGGTGGTCAGTTCCACGGTCGTGCGCGGCATCGGCTGGCGATCGGGTGCGAAGCCCGTGTTGGCGCCGAAGACCACGCCCGCGATGCCGACGAAGGGAAAGTCGATCGCCTGGCCGCGCAGTGTGAACTCGAGGCGATCGGTCTGGCAGCCGACGATGGTCACCGCGGAGCGAACCGCCTGGCCGTCCTTCTGCACGTAGATGAGGTCGTCGTTGGCGGCGGGAGCCTCGCGATCGCGTGCGAACGAGAGCGGCTCGGGGCGTTCGGAGCCGCCGTGGCGAAAGGCGCGGATCGTGCCCAGCGGCACATCGACGGGGATTCCGCACGGTAGCTCGACTACCAACATGGCCGGCTTGCCTGGCTCACCCGGCTTGCCGGCGAGGCGAACCACTGGCAACTCGAGACCCGAACGCAACCACACGCGGTGCGGAGCCTGCACGGGCGCGGCGACGGCGCCCGTGCGTTCAAAACTCGTCACCTCAGCAAGATCGAGCGCGAGCGACGCACCGTCCGAGGTCACCGTCGCGCGGCCGTCGGCGGTGACCGACAGCTGCCCCTTAGGCGCACGACCGTCGATCATCTGCAGCTGACCTAGAGGCCCGGCTTGCGCGGCGAGGGACACACCGAGCCCCAGCACCGCGAACGGCCCACACAAGAAGAACAACCGGGCCGCCGACAGAGTCTTCGCCATCATCCGTCGTGGCTCAGTTGCCAGGCGCCTTGCCGAGCTTCTTGTAGTACTCCTCGAGCATCTTCTGGAACTGCGGCGGCAGGCCTTGCTGCACAGCGGCTTCGATCTTCTCGCGATCGTGTTCGCGCATCGGACCCCAGCGATCGGCCAGAGTGCCGCGCTTCTGCAAGGTGCCGACGGTGCCTTCACCTTCGGGCAGCGCGCTGTTGTCGGCTGGGTTCGAGGAAGGACCATTGCCGGACGGCGAGCCACCCGACTGGTTCTCCATCTCCTGGAACATTTCGATGAGCTCGTCGAGCTCGGTCAGATACTTCTCCTGGTCGACCTGAACGGGCTTGCCGGTGCGCTGCTTCTTGAGGTCGCGCTTGGTCTTCTTCATGCCGTCGGCGAGCTGGTGCAACCGACTCTCCTGCTGGCGCTCGAGTTCGAGGATCTGCTGGTGTGCCGCCGAACGGAAGCGCTCGCTGGCGTCGGGGAACCACTGCAGGAAGGCGCGAAATCGCGGGATGGCGAGATCCGGCAGCGGCATCTCCCCCAATGACTGGGCGTAGAAGTAGGCCGCCTCGGCGTCGAGCGGCGAGTGGTTGAGGTTCTTCGACAGGTAGTCGTTGAGCACATCGAGCGCACGTTCGGGGTCATCGCTGTCGAGGAACACGCGCGCCAGGTGGTAACGAACATGGGCCTGCAGCACCGGGTCCGTGGTCGCCGCGAGCACCTTGGTCAGTTCGAGTGCTGCACTGAGGTCGCGCGCCTCGTGCACCTTGACGGCAGCGTCAAATGCGGGCACAGCCGCACGCAAGAGGTTGTCCGCTGCGCGCGTCAGGCCAAGCTCACCGATTTTGGCCGCGAACGTCTCGATCTGCGCAGCTGTCGCGCCGAGCTTCTGTGCTTCAGCTTCGAACTTGGCGCGATCGAACGGCTGGAACGGGTTCTCGACCTGTGGCGCGGGTTCGATCGGCGCGGCGATGACGGGCTGCTCGATGACGGGCTGCTCGGTACCGGGCTGCGGAGTGCCGGGGTTCTGGCCGGGCTCTTGGGCCACGAGGCTCGGAGCAAGCAGGACCGCGACCACAGCCCACGCTGCGGGCAAGGGTCGCACGTGGAGGTTCATCGACCCTCCTCGGCGTGGTTCTCCTTGCCCATCTTGACGGCGAGACGCCGCATGAGGTCCTGCACCTTGCCCTGCTTGTCGGACAGCTTCTGCGACTCGGCCTTGGCCACTTCGGTCGCACGCTGTTCTTCGGTCTTGCCGTCGAACTCCTTGGTCGACTTGTTCACGCGCTCTTGCAGGTAGCGCAGCATCTTCAGTTCGGCCGAGACAGGAACGAGTGGTGGCTGACCGCCACCGCCGCAGCTCGTTCAATGGCCCGCTTCTTTTCGTTCGATGGTTTTTCGCAGCGCGTTGATCAGCAGTTCGAGCGTGTCCTCGACTTCGCGTTGGCCGTCTTGCACCGGGACGCCGGTTTCCTTGCTGCGGCAGAGTGTGGCCACGCTGTTGAGCTCTTCCTTGAGCAACTCGACCATCGGCGGGAAGACCGCCGTCGTGCCGTCCTCTTCGAGCAACTTGAGCGCGTCGGAGGCCTCGACCTCGAGGTTGCCTTCGCCGGTCGCGACGAGCAGAACCTTCTCGACAAGCGCGGCCGGTAGATCGCCGCTGGCGGTCAGCACGCTCTGGCGCGTCTTGTCGAGAGCCTTGGTCTGCAGGGACAGTTCGCGCTGCACCTGCAGCATCGCCGTGAAGCGCTCTTCGAGTGCGCGCAACACCTCGTCCTGCAGTTGCTGCCGGAGCTGCGCGAGGGCGTCGTCGAGCTCCTTCTTGGCCGCTTCGAGGTCTTCCTTGGCGTCCTGCTGCTTCTGCTTGGCGGGCTTGTACTCCTTGAGTTGGCCGGCCGCGGCGCGCTGCTTTGGAACGGCCTGCTGCACGCGCTTCTTGCCCGGGACAGGCTCGCCTTCGCCGTTGTCACCGTTCTGCTCGGACTTCTCCATGTCCTTGGACAGGGTGTCCGTGGCGTGCTGCGTCTGCTCCTGCTTCTTGGCCTGTTGGTCGAACGGCAGCTTCATCAGTTCGCGGCGCGCTTCTTCGGCCATCGCCTCGAGCTCTTCGACCGTCTTCTTGAGGTTCTCGATCGCCTGGTCCTGGTCCTTGAGCGACGGTTCGGGCTTGTTGGCGCCGAGTTGCTTCTCGGCCTGGCCCATCGCTTTGGCGGCCTTGCCAGCACTGCCGCTGCACTGGCCGCTGCCCGGCTTCGGACTCGACGCTTCGGGCTTACCAGCTTCGGGTTTGCCAGTTTCAGGTTTGCCAGTTTCGGGCTTACCGGCTTCGGCAGCCTTGAGTTCGGCGTCCTTCTGCTCGAGCTCCGCGAGGTCCTTCGCGAGCTTGTCGGTGTCCTGCTGCAGCTGACCTTCCTTCTCGGCGAGCGGCTTGGCGGCACCAGCCGCAGCCGCCACACCTATTTGGTTGGTCTGCTCACGCAGCGCCTTCTGTTGCGCGAGCAGCGCTTCGGCGCGCTGCTTCTGCGCTTCGATCTCGGCGAGGTGCTTCTGCAGTTCTTCGGTGCGGGCCGAGGCTTCCTTCTCAAAGCCCTGCTCCTTGGCCAACTGGTCGACGCGATCGGCAAACCCCTTCAGCTTCTCGATCTGCTCGAGCAGCTTGCGCAGGTCCACGTTGCGGTTCTGCAGCAGGTCGTAGAGCGTGCTGAGG